>CACYHJ010000469.1 GCA_902774165.1 Oscillospiraceae bacterium | reverse complement strand
ATTTGAATGATCATGGTGAACATTGCTGATTTTTTCCTAAATTACTAGAAAAATCAAGAGAATACAGACGGCGTCTGGGTTTATTGGCTACCGTCAAACCGAGTTCTCCTAAGCGATAGGTCGTGGGTTCGAATCCCGCCGGAGACGCCAAAATCCCCGAAAACACTACGTTTTCGGGGATTTTTCTTTTCTACCTTTTAATGTTTCCTTTTACTACATGCTGGGAAAACTGCCTACCGTAAAAATGCATGTACGAAACTAACACGTTAGTGGATTCAGTCGTTTCTTGCTTTTTTACAGCGGCAGATCCTTTTTGCGGAAGCGAATGCTGCCGATGACGTAGCACACGCAGCCGATCGCCGCGAGTATGCAGAACTTCCAGATAAACGCCGTTGTTCCGTCCAGAATCGAGATCGGATCGAACAGCGTGATGATGGAAACGTAGTTAAAGGTATTGAGCGCGTCCATACGAATGATCGACGGCAGGATCGACGAGCCGAACAGACCGAGCATGGTCGCTACCAGGAAGAACATCGAAAGTCCGCCGCCGAGTCCCATTGCGTGTTTGCTCCGGTCAAACCAGCAGGAAGTGAGGAAGCAAATGCCGCTCATAGCGAACATCACGAGAAACGCGCCGAGATTGAGAAGCAGCAGCTTCTGCCAATTAAGCCCCGTTTCCACGTTCACGATCGACAGACACACGATGCTGGTGATCGCCGTGCACAGGAACATAACGAAAAGTGAACCGATCAGATATGCACTTTGAGTAAAGGTCACGGAGCGCCGCTTGGTGGAAGTGGAAAGGACGTACGCCATAGAGCCGCTGTCCACCTGTCCGGCGATGAGAGCGTTGGAGGTCATGATCATATAAATGATCGGCAGCAGCAGACCCGCCATCTTGAAAAAGATGGAGCCCACAAGAATACCGTACATATCCATCTGCCCGATTTCGTCAAGAGCGTCGGACACCTCCTGCGGCAGGCTTGCAAGCAGGCTGTTTGTTACCTGCGCTTTAAGTTCTTCTTTTACGGATTCGACGGTCTGCCCGTCCTTCATATTGTCAAGCCTGTATTCCAAGTTGGCGCGGTAATCAACGATCGCCGCCATAGCGATGTCCTTTACGTTGCCGTAATCCGAAAAGCCGAACTCGTCGTATTGTTCCTTGGTCACGCCGTAGTCGGAAAGGGTGTCCAGAACGGCCTGTATGTTTTCCTCAGCAACCATATTGCCCGCCATAAAGGGCGCGCAGTTGTTCATAACGTATTTTTGCCGTTCCTCCGGATGGATGCTTTCGTTGATATTTGCGAGAAGATCGGTGTAATGTACGATAGGCGCATCGTGCTCCTTGTAAAAATCATCGAACATGTACGTTCCGTCCTCCTGCATGGGGTTGAGAACGTAAAACACCACGCCCTGTACTTCCTTTGCCTCCTGCGATTCGGCTTCATAACCGAGACTGCTGATAAGCCCCGGCACATAGACTTCCTGGAGTTCCTTCGCCGCTGCGGCATACGCCGCCATGCTTGCCGCCCCCGCAGCCTGCTCCTCCGGCATGCCGCCGGTGAGGGCGCCCACGTATGCGGTCTGATATTCCTTTAGAAACGTCTCGTCGAAATGCTCCATAGCGCCGTTGCCGATCTCATAGTAATTCAGCGCCTTATCCTGTAATGCCGAACGCATTTCTCCTTCAATGATGGTATTTTGTAGGGCGTCTTTGGTTTCGCTGATGTCGCCTCTGCCCGAAATGAGCATCACGCAGGACAGCATAAAGCACACGGCGACGGTGATGATGAGCCACATAGTCCCGTTTGCCTTGCAGGACTGTTTGAATAACGATTTACTG
This sequence comes from Oscillospiraceae bacterium, assembly GCA_902774165.1. Taxonomy (GTDB): domain Bacteria; phylum Bacillota; class Clostridia; order Oscillospirales; family Acutalibacteraceae; genus RGIG2774. The sequence continues at coordinate 398 of CACYHJ010000469.1, read as the reverse complement.
AACATGAGTATCTGCCTCCTTGTTTCTGCCGAGCTTCTCGCGGAAATACTTGTCGAGATTGTATTTGACCTCAGATATAAAATGCACGTCCGTGCCTTTCAGCGCACGGAACAGATCGTTGATCCGGTCCCCGGATAACGCCACGGTGACCTGTCGGTATTTCGGCTGATCGCGCACGATATCAAAATCAAGCTTTTTGAATTTTTCGTAATCCTCGCCGTTCACAAACTCGACTTTGTATTCCCGTACCTTCGGGTTGCGGATATCCTCCATATCCACGATATGTTCGATCCTGCCGCCCGCGATCAGCGCCACGCGGTCACAAGTCGCCTCCAGCTCCTCGAACATATGACTGCTCATAAAGATCATTTTGCCTTTTCGGTGCTCTTCCTTGATGA
>CACYHJ010000468.1 GCA_902774165.1 Oscillospiraceae bacterium | reverse complement strand
GACTGGTACAACGGCGGTATGGAGCATACCACCCTGCACCTGCTGTACAGCCGCTTCTGGCATAAATTCCTCTACGATATCGGCGTGGTGCCCACCAAAGAGCCCTACGCGAAGCGCACCAGCCACGGCATGATCTTAGGCGAGGACGGCCAGAAGATGAGCAAGTCCCGCGGCAACGTGGTCAATCCCGACGACATCGTCAACGAGTACGGCGCGGACACCATGCGTCTTTACGAGATGTTCATCGGCGACTTTGAGAAGGCCGCGCCCTGGAACACCTCTTCCATCAAGGGCTGCAAGCGCTTTGCCGACCGGATCTGGAACCTGCAGGAGATTGCCGTCGACGGCGATTCGATCCGTCCGGCGCTGGAGGCATCTTTCCATAAAACTATCAAAAAAGTCACGCTGGATATCGACGCGCTGAAGGCGAACACCGCCATCGCGGCGCTGATGAGCCTTCTGAACGAGATCTACGATTCCGGCAGCGTCACCCGTGAAGAGCTGCGCATCGTGGCGCTGCTGCTCAATCCCTTCGCGCCTCACGTGACCGAGGAGCTGTGGGAGAGAATGGGCTACGACGGCGCGCTGAACGCCGCGAAATGGCCCGAATACGACGAGGCGAAATGCAAAGACAGCGTTATCGAGATCGCCGTCCAGGTGAACGGCAGGATCCGCGCCCGCATTAACGTTGACGCCGAGATCGACGCGCCCGCCGCCATCGCCGCCGCCAAAGCCGCCCCGGCGGTCGCCTCCGAGATCGACGGCAAGGCCGTGATCAAGGAGCTGTACGTCAAGGGCAAGCTGGTCAATATTGTTGTGAAAAAATAAAGAAGTCCCGGGACTCGAGACCCGAGTCCCGAGGCAATAGACCAAAGATCAAAGCCGAAAGACTGAAGACCGAAAGCTATTGTCAGAGGCACTGACTGAAATACAGATCTTAAGTCTTTCGTGTCAAGTCTTCAGTCTCAGGCATAAACTTCGACAACAGAGGTGCTCAATATGTCAACCAACGCAATGATGAACCTGACCTACGGGCTGTTTATGCTTTCCGCGAAGGACGGGGAGAAGGACAACGGCTGCATCGTCAACACCGTGTCGCAGGTGACGAGCGCGCCGAACGTGGTCACCGTCGCCGTCGGCAAGGCGAACTACACCCGTGAGATGATCAAAAAAGCACAGTGCTTCAACGTCTCCGTGCTCAGTGAGGACGCGCCGTTTGAGATCTTCACCCGGTTCGGCTTCCAGAGCGGCAGAGACGTCGACAAGCTCATTGATTTTTCCGATTACGAGCGCACCTACGACGGTGTGATCTATCTCAACAAATACGCGAACGCCGTGCTGAACTGCGAGGTCACGAGCATGCGGGAGCTGAGCACCCACACGCTCTTTGTCGCTTATGTCAACACTTCAAAGGTTCTCTCCGACGTCCCGAGCGTTACATATAATTATTATCAGACAAACATCAAGCCGAAGAGGTAAATTCCGGACAATGAAAAGAATCATCTCTTTCCTTCTCGCCGCGCTCCTCGCGCTGCCCTTCGGGTTTGCGGCGTCCGCGGTGGCGGCGCCGGTGCTGCGGATCACCTGCGAATACGACGCCGCCGAAAGCTGCGTCGCACGCGTCGGCGCGTATCTCGACAACTGCGCCGGGCTTACCGCGGGCGCTTTCAACCTGAAATGGGACGGCGACGACCTGCGCTATATTACCGCGAATCCCGGCAATACCGGCGGCGTCGCGGCGGTGGACCGCGTCGGCAGCACCGTCGGTCATTCCATCGCCTTTGAAGGAGTCTGTCAAAAAGAGAATATCGAGCTGTTCACCGCCTCCTTCGGCGTCAAACGGGCGTGCACAGTCACCTTCGAGCTGTCGCTTGCCGACCGCACGATTTCCGGTGTGAAAATGCCGAAAGCCGTCAGGCTGCAGGTGGACTTTGCCCGTCCCGAGGGCGGAATGCCCTATTATATCACCTCTGTCAATACCGACGGGACGCTGACGCTGGACGGCGTGCTGACGGACCGCTCCGATCTTAAAATTCCGTCCGCTGTGAACGGGAAAACGATCACCGCCGTCGGTCTGAACGCCTTTGAAAATCTGCAGGAGCTGAAAAGCGTCGCCTTGCCCGAAGGTGTCGTCTCCATCGGCGCCGGGGCGTTTTCCGGCTGCGAATGGCTGCGGAAGATCGGTCTTCCCGCTTCCTTGCGCAGCATCGGCTCCTATGCGTTTTTCAACTGCCGCGCGCTGGACGGC
>CACYHJ010000467.1 GCA_902774165.1 Oscillospiraceae bacterium | reverse complement strand
TATAACGATATTCAGCGTGCCGTTTCCTTCCATCTGCTTTGCTTCAATGACTTCGTTGATCACATAGGACGTCGGATCCATAGAAGCGGCGCTCAGAAGCACGATAAAAACCTGGCTTTCATGAATGGCTGATATGCATTCCGTCGAATAATCGGAACAGCAGTTTTCATCTGACTCCCAAATCGATGTATCACTTGGTAGTTCTTCTCGAAGCACCGCTACGAGCTCGTTCTTCACGTCTCTGTCTGCTCCCGAAAAGCTGATAAACACCTGCATTTTTCATCCTCCTATCGTTTTTCGTCCCCGATTTACGGGAAAAAGCCAAATCCATCAAACAGTCAGGCTTATGCCGCGCGTCAGGCCAAAGTTTTTTAGATATACAAAACAGCGACGGTTCCGTTCGGCGGACTGCCGCGGACCTTAAGGGCTTCGCGGGGAGAATCGCGTGAATGCCGCAACGCGTCCGTCACGTTCTTTGGTGCGTCGAATACGGTTGTGCCGGCGCAAGATAACGCTTTTGTCTCGAATACCAGATTCGACTGGCAACCCTGAAGGGGTTATTTTCTCCGTCGGTTTCACGTTATGAGTCACATCGAGAGCAAAGGTTACCCGAACCCCAAGCTGTAATCACGAATGATTCTATAATATGATAGCATAAGCCCGTATCAAATACAAGTTTTTTTGCAAATATCAATCAGGTCTCAAGTATAAGGTTGAAACAAGAAGAATCATCATACTTTTTCTTTTTCCTTGGTCCTCTCGGCTTTGAGTTTTCTCGAATGGCCTTGCCGTTCGAGAAAAAATCATAAGAGAATAAAAGAAGAAATCCGAACCCGTCTCCCACTGGGAAAACTTGGTTCGGATTTCTTGGGTTTGGTGCGGATGACGGGACTTGAACCCACACAGTATTGCTACCACTAGAACCTGAATCTAGCGCGTCTGCCAATTCCGCCACATCCGCATGCAAGAAGTATATTAGCACAAAAAATGGGTTTCGTCAAGAGTTATTTGAAAATTCTTTTTGAAACAATGGAAAAATTTCCCGCTTTGTGCTATACTTGAGAAAACGCGGGGCACAGGCGAGCCTATGCCCCGGCTATGGTGATCCATCGGAGATTCGAACTCCGGACACCTTGATTAAAAGTCAAGTGCTCTGCCGGCTGAGCTAATGGATCACATACAGCTTGAATATATTATCCCATTTCCCCAAAAAAGTCAATACTTTTTGCTAAAAAAAACAATTATTTTTTCAAGGAGGGTGCCGCCATGATCCATCATGTGCGCTATATCAACGCTGCTTTTGAGACGGTGCGCGGGACAATTGTTACCGAAGGTGAACGTATCTCCGCCCTTGCTGCGCCGTCGGCTGCGGCAGGGGAGGACGACGGTCTGCTCTGTCTGCCGGGATTCATCGATATCCATACCCACGGCGGTGCGGGTGCGGACGCCTGCGACAAATCAGAGGATGCGCTGCAAACGTTATCGACGTACTACGCGAAGCATGGTGTCACATCGTGGTGTCCGACCACAATGACGCTGCCGCAGGACGATCTCAGGGCGGTATTTGCCGCCATTGAGCGCGTGAAAGGGAATGAGCGCGGCGCGTATATTCAGGGGATCAACATGGAGGGACCGTACGTCTCCAAAGAGAAATGCGGTGCGCAGAATCCGGCGTTTCTGCGCCCGGCGGACGAAAGCGAAGTGCGTGCGCTGCAAGCGATCTCAAAAATCTGTCTGCTCGACATGGCGCCCGAAGTTGACGGCGCGCTGCCGCTGGCAAAGGCGCTGCAGGGAGAGATCGTCTGCTCCGTGGCGCACACAAACGCAACCTATGAACAGACCAAAGCGGCGCTGGGCGGCGGCTTCTCCCATGCGACGCATCTGTTCAATGCGATGTCGCCGTTCTCTCACCGGGCGCCCGGCGCGGTCGGCGCGATTCTGGAAGACGGCAGAGTTACCGCAGAGCTGATCTGCGACGGGTTCCATCTTTCGCCCGCTGCGGTGCGGCTGGCGTTTAAAGTGCTCGGGGCGAACCGTTGCGTGGCGATCAGCGATTCATTGCCGTGTGCCAAATGCCCGGACGGAGACTGTTACAGTCTCGGTCGCCAGCAGGTGATTGTGAAAAACGGGCGCGCGTTTCTGGGCGACGGCACAATCGCCGGAAGCACGACCAATCTGTTCGACGAATTCAAAAACCTGCTCTCGTTCGGCATCCCGTTTGCCGACGCGCTGGCGGCGTGCACGATCAATCCG
>CACYHJ010000466.1:874-3128 GCA_902774165.1 Oscillospiraceae bacterium | reverse complement strand
CACGCTGCACCTGTCGCCCTGCCGCCTTTGCGACGAGGGCTTCCGCACCGTCGTGATCCTGCCCCGGGGCACCAACACGCCCCTTGACAGCAAGCCGGATGCGACGGAAACGCGCGGCGGGCTTTTGCTGATGAAGAACAAATGGGTGATCGCCCATCCCGAGCGGGAGCCGCTGATCCGTCAGGGCGCCTTCCCCGGGGTGAAGGGCGAGAATTACGAATTCCGTTATAAAGAAGCATGAAATATCTGAACGAACTCCTGTTCCTGCTGGTGGTGCTGGCGGCGAACGTCATTCAGGGAATCACCGGCTTTGCCGGCACGGTTCTGGCGATGCCGCCCTCGGTGCTGCTTGTCGGGATGGATACGGCGAAACCGATCCTGAACGTGCTGGGCCTTCTCTCCGGCGTCTGGGTCGTCGCGACGTCGCATAAACACGTCAATGTCAAAGAATTCCTGAAAGCCGCCGCGGTGATGGCCGCGGGGCTTTTTGCGGGAATCTTCGTCAAAGACCTGTTCGCGGATAAGGCGAAGCTCATGCATATCGTTCTCGGCGTGATCGTGGTGCTGGTAGGCGCCGTGGGGCTGCTGCGCACCTTCTTCCCGCCCAAACGGGAGCGCAGTCGCGGAAAAATCGAAAGCGGCGCGATCCTTGTCGCCTCCGGCGTCGTGCACGGGCTTTTCGTCTGCGGCGGACCGCTGCTGGTGATCTATATGCAGGACCGGCTGAAGGAAAAAGACGCGTTCCGCGCCACGATTTCCTGTGTCTGGATCGTGCTCAACGGCATTCTGCTGGTCGACGATCTGCGGCTGGGCCATTGGACCGCGCAGACGCTGACGCTGGCGGCACCCGCGGTATTGGTGCTGTTCGCCGGCATGTTCCTGGGCGGGATCCTTTATAAGAAAATGAGCCGGGAACTGTTCATCAAGCTCACTTTCGTGCTGCTGATCGTGTCCGGCGCGCTGTTGTTTGTGTGAAATTCTGATTTATCGCTGCGCGATAAATCAGAATTTACGGTCGTCGGTAATCGGGGATCGGTAATCGGTGACAGCGTAAAATTGACGCTCACCGCAAGAAAGAACACTTAAGCGTTAAATATACCGACACCGACAACCAGCAACCGACAACCGGTAACCAAATTCTGATTTAGCTCCGCTAAATCAGAATTTGTTAAACATTCCTGCTTGCGCGGGAAATACGTAACGCGTGACGCGTAACAAACATCATAAAAATTACTGTTTCATGGTGAGAAACAAGTGTAACAAACGTAAACAGTGTAAACTATCGCGTCTGGTGTCGGCGCACGGACCGCAGGGACGATTATCATACATTCAGGTTCCGGCGGTCTGCGGAAAGCCGATCTTCATGACCGGGAAGAATAACGTGTGAATATGAATAAGAATAAAAACAACCTGTTAATATATAAATAATATTCTCCCGGACGCGCTCAGGCAAGCGACTGTCCGGGAGAACGTATTATCGGAAAGAATTCTTATTGTTAACGGCTTTGTTTCTTTATCGCGCTTTTGTATGCGTTCGCGCTCTCGCGGGTTGTCACCCGTCACGCGTTACGCTTTCCCTGCGCAAGCAGGAACGTGTAACAAATACTGATTTGTCGAGGCGCTCTGCGCCCCGCAAATCAGTATTTGAATGAATAATGAATAATGAATAATGAATAATTGATGATGGGGTTTCACCCCATACCCCATTATATATTGTCAAATCTATGCGAACTGAAACAATTAAATCAATAGCGTCTATTCTTTTATCAGACACTCAAAAATCTTGACATCTACAATAAAAAGGCGCGAAGTCGGAGCGTGAAGAAAATATACCGGTGGTATATTTTTAGCTTCGACCGTCGCAGCTATGCTGCGCGGGGCTAAGTTGGACAGATGTACATGTATATGTTTTAGATCCGTTTACGACGAAATTCTTCATTTTTCATTATTCATTATTCATTGCAAATCCTGATTTTGCGGGCTGCACAGCAGCCCGACAAATCAGGATTTGCCCAGCTTCTCCAGCCCCTTGGCGTCCACCGGGCGGCCTTCGCGCTTGTTTTTTAACTGGGCGGTGAGGGCGTTGTAGGTCTTGCGGGTCATGGGGTACAGAAGAAGGAAAAACAGCGAGAGGGCCAGCACCGCGGCGGGGATGACGGTCGACACGTTCTCCATGCCGTCGACGATATGCTCCGCGGGGCGCACGAAGGTGGCGGCGTCCGCGCCGGACTCCGCGCCCGCGTCGTAGCCGTAG
>CACYHJ010000466.1:0-853 GCA_902774165.1 Oscillospiraceae bacterium | reverse complement strand
CCGCGCCCGCGTCGTAGCCGTAGGCGCTCAGGATGACGCCCTGCGCCAGGATGCCCGCCGCCGAGCCGAATTTCTGCACCAGCTGCGGGAATGCGGTGATGATGCTCTCCCTGCGCGCGCCGTTCCTGCCGTTGAAGAATTCGTCCAGCTCCACAATATCGTAGGACATGGAGTAGAACAGCGTCCAGAAGGTGGAAAGGCCGAAGCCCAGCAGGAAGGGCATGAGCACCAGCATGATCTTGAAGGAGCCCACCTGCGCGTCCAGCCCGATCAGCTTTGCCGCCGCCATTCCCGCCGCGGCGATGGTGATGAAGATCAGGCAGACGGTGCGGCGGTCCGTTTTTTCCGCCAGCTTTGTGACGATGGGCACCGTGACCGCCATGGTGACCACCAGCACGCCGATCACGACGGCGATGCCGGTGTTGTAGTCCGTATTGATGCAGTCCACCACCATATACGAAAGGTTGCTCTGCAGCATGGAATTGCCCGCCAGAAAGAAGAACACGAACAAAAGGAAATACTTCACCGGCCGCAGCCTCGCGATCTCCCCGAAGGAACGCAGCGTGCTGCCGACGCCGAGGCCCCGCTCCGGGATTTCGCCCTTCGCGGCGGCTCTCGCCTGATAGACGCCCTTGAGCGACACCGCGCAGACAAGGCCCGCGGCCACCGCGAGGATCGAGATCGCTCCCGCCACGTGGAAATAGGTGATGAACCCGACGCCCACCAGCGCCGGCAGGATATTGCCCAGACCGATGCAGAATGCGTTGATGAAGGAGGAAACGCCCCGGATCTCCGTCCGTTCGTCATAATCCTCCGTCAGCTCCGCGATCACCGAGTAATAGGGGATCGTGTA
>CACYHJ010000465.1 GCA_902774165.1 Oscillospiraceae bacterium | reverse complement strand
AGATTTTTGTCGAGATATCGCCTTGCGGCGATTCGATATGTTGACCTGCGGTCAACTCGATATATGCTCGCAAAGCGAGCATTCGATATGTGATTGCTGTGCAATCACGTGAAATCCTGATTTGCGGGCTGCGCAGCCCGCAAATCAGGATTTGTTTATCTCCACCATCCACAGCTTCTCCCCCAGACTGCGGCCGGTCGGCAGCAGGATCGGCTCCCCGGAGGCAAGGTCAAAGACCTGCGCGTAACCGGTCATCCTTCTTCCGTCAACCTCCGGGATCGCCAGCAGCCATCGTTTCTTAAACGCAACGTCACACCGCGCCGTCAGGGCGTAAACGTCAAACAGCCCGTCGGCGGACGCCGCCGCGAAGCGTACCGGGACCGGCCGCCCAAGGCCCTCGACCCGGTCGCCGTCGACATAATTAAGGAAATACGTGCCGAGGAAATCCCGGTCGATTTCCAGCCGGACCGTATCCTCCTCAAAGCCTTCTGTATATTGATCCGTGAAAACCGCGCCTTCCGGCGGCTGCTCCAGCTGGATCAGCGACCATCCGTCGTAAGATCCCCGGTCTCCGGTGTTCTCCGCCCTGATATCCACGGCCGCGGCCGGCAGATCCACCGCGGCGATCAATACGCAGACCCCCGCGGCAACGCGCAGCGCGACCGTTCTCCGGCGGTTCGAATTTTTCCCGCTGCGTCTTCTTCTGCTCCTGACCGCAAGGATCGTCAGAACCGCCCCGCAGACAAGCAATAGGCCGTACAGCACAGCCGTCAGCGCCGTGACGTATGCGGAGGATACGCTGATCTGCCCTGCGGCGACCGCGGTATACTCGTCATAATTCCCGCTCAGCGCCGCGAACAGAAGAAACGCGGCGGAGGAGGTCGGAAGGATCCCGTATTCGCCGACGGACATAACGGCGTCGAAAATCAGGTGTGCGAGAACCGCCAGTAGGACGGACGCGCACAATACCGGCCGTTTCCCGCGTCCCCCGATCCATACCGACAGCCCGCCGAGGCAGAAGAAGATCAGCTCCGTGACGATTCTTCCCGGGACGGTGATCGAAAACAGCCAATAAATCGGGATCAGCCAGCGCGGGAATATCACGTACGCCGCAAAAATCAGCAGCCAGACCCCGGAAAAATACGCCGACGTCGCCGTCGCGACGACGCAGCGCCACGCGGAGTGCACCATCCCCAGCTCCTGCGCGGTCTTCTCCGGCGCGCCCATTTCCCCGACGGCCTTTGCTTCCGCTTCCTCCGGTGAAAATCCCCGCTCGGTCCACTGCGCGGTCAGTTCGTCGATATGGCAGCCGATTTCATCCGCCGTCTCAAGCCGTTCCCGCCGGTTTCGGATGCCGGAAACGGCGTTTTCGATATACTCTGTTTTTGTCATAACTGCCTCCCGTTACGGTCACGGCGTTTTCGTTTCCGCCGGACGGATCGTGATACGCGCGTATTGCGAGCAGAATTCGTCTTCGGAATCCGGCAAAAGGATCGTCTTTCCCGACAAGCAGGAGACCCATCGCGTTCGTTCCCGGAACAGCTCCTCGCCCCTTTTTGGGATCATCGCCACATACGGCGAGGTCGGCGAAATCACCGCTTCGCCCTCCCGGACGGGGATCTCTATGCTTTTATTATAATGAATCGGCTCAAGCTCGGTCACTGTTCCGGGCACGGAAAAGAAATCGTCGTTTCCGATGACCTGCAGACTCCCGCCGCCGCCAAAAGCGATCCGGTGAGAGCTCCTCACCGCAGTCCAGTCAAGCTTTTCCAGCTCCTCAGCGGGAACCGGCGCGTCATATTCGAGAATACAGTATTCTTCATAAACCGTCCGCCCGGAGTCCGGAGGAACGTTTTTCATCGTAAAATACGCCGGGATATCGACCGCCGCGACAATCAAAGCAAACGTCAGCGCGGCGGTTCTCGCCGCACGGTGCCGCCGGAGCGTTTTGCCGCTGCGCCAGGGCTTGCTTAAATCGTTCAGCATGGAGATCGTAATTATCGAGACGATCGCCCAGAACAGAATCGAAACAACAGAAACGGGGACAAAAGCTTTTGCAACGATCTCTGTTTCATCAAAGCGGACGGCTGCGCCAAGCTCATGAAACGTCCCGTTCAGCAGGCTGCTCACCCCGAACGCGAAATTCTGAGAGCGCATCACACCCCACCCCGCAAGGCTTGCCGCGCCGATACACGGCGCAAGCTGGCCCCTATGGGCGCTGAGGTACATAAGAATCGCCCCGAATGATATCGCCA
>CACYHJ010000464.1 GCA_902774165.1 Oscillospiraceae bacterium | reverse complement strand
TCGGACGAGGCGGACGCCTACATGAGCGACCCGCGCTGCACCTCTTTCTGCATCCCCTACGGGAGCGACGACGCGATCCGCGCCTGCCGCGACAAGCTGAAATCCAATCCCGAATGGGCGGCGAAGGCGTATTTTTACCCCATTGACGAGCCCCATTCCACCGCGGACGTGAACGCCTACAACAATATCATCGCACGTCTGCGCAGCGTCTGGGGCGACGATTTTCACATGGTGACGCCCTTCTACGGGATTGAGCTCAAAGACGGAGAAACCGGAGACGTGATCCGCAACCTTGAGGTTCAGAGCGGCAACAGCGATATCCTCTGCCCCGAAACCGTCTGCTTCAGCGACAGGAATTTTGCCGCCGGAATCGCCGAGCGTGTCGCGCAGGGCGACAAGGCCTGGTGGTACGTCTGCTGCGGCCCCGGCCCGAAAACCGATTACTGCAACCTGTTCACCCAGCAGGACGGCATCAAGCACCGCATCCTGTTCTGGCAGCAGAAGCAGGAGAACGTGACCGGCCTTCTTTACTGGAGCACCACCTACTGGAACGACGTGGGCGGCGATCCCTGGACCAGCGCCTGGACCACGCCGTGGACCGGCGTCGACACCTTCGGCGACGGCTCGCTGCTGTACGACGGCTATCACGTCGGCGTCAACGGCCCCGTGTCGAGCCTGCGTCTCGAGGCGGTCGCCAACGGCATTGAGGATTACGGGTATCTGACGATGGCGCAGGAGCTGTTCGGCGACGGCTACGTTGAAAAAATGATCGCAAAGGTCTCAAAGGATCTGACCCATTACACGCTGTCCGACCCGGTTCTCGCAAAGACCCGCATCGAGCTGGGCAACGCCATCGAAAACGCATTAAAATAAAATTTTCACGAAACGTATATACCGACCGATCGGCGTCCCGCGGGAACTCCCGCGGGATTTTTCGTTGTCTGCGCATTCCCGTTCATTTTCATTTTTTTCCATCCGACAGTCCGCGTCGGTGATTTTTTGGCGCTGATAAAACGCCGAAAACACGGCATATTAAACTGTGGAGGTGAAACATGAAAACGAACAAATTCAAAAAAATCATTTGTTGTTTCTTCGTCGGGCTGTTTGTTCTTATGATTCCCGCTCTGATCGCGGTCAACCTGAGAATCCCCGGAAAATCCGTTCCCTCGGCAGGGAATCCGCCGTCCGCGGACGCGTTTTCCGAAAAGAATGAAACCGGCGCCGAAAACGGATTCTTCGGCCGGCTTTTTCCGGTGGGCTCCGCCGCGGCGCAGCCGGACCGCCGGGACGCGCGCCGCGTGGCGGTCTGCGGGTCGGTGTTCGCGCTGCGAATGTACGCCGACGGCGTCAGCGTATCGGATCTTGACACGGTGGAAACGGATCGGGGCGAAGCGTCGCCGGGCCTTGACGCCGGGTTCCTGAAGGGAGATCTGATTCTTGCCATCAACGGCAAAGCCGTCACGGGGACGGAGATGATCTCCCGCGAGGTCGCGGGCAGCGGCGGCGCGGCAGTCAAGTTCACGGTCCGCAGAGCCGGGAGCGAAATCCGGCTGACGCTGATCCCGGTGAAGGAGGCGGATACCGGCGTTTACAAGGCCGGACTTTGGCTGCGCGACAGCACCGCGGGCATCGGGACGATGACGTTTTACGACCCGGATACCATGGCGTACGCGGCGCTGGGGCACTGCGTCTGCGACGCGGACACCGGACTGCCGATCGAGACGGCGCGGGGCAGCGTCTTTCACGCGCAGCTGACCGGGATCCGGAAGGGGGAAAGCGGAGCCGCCGGCGAGCTGACCGGCACCTTTTCCGGCACGGACGTGATCGGCGATATTCAGCGGAATACCGATCACGGGATCTACGGCGTCCTTCGGGAACAGCCCGAAATCTACGGGATCTATGAGATCGCGGATGAGGACGAAATCGCCGTCGGCGCGGCGGAGGTCGTCACCGCCGTCGACAACGACGGCCCGAAGGCGTATTCCGTTGAAATCAAGGAGACGAAGACCGGCGACAAAAACAGAAACATGGTGATCCGCGTCACCGATACGCGCCTGCTGGCCCAGACCGGCGGCATCGTTCAGGGCATGAGCGGCAGCCCGATTCTCCAGAACGGGAAGCTGGTCGGCGCGATCACCCACGTGCTGCTGGACGACAGCGCCACCGGCTACGCAATTTACGCGAAGACCATGTACGGGGAAGCTTCTTCCGTCGGCGGCGCGCTGCGGGACGCAGCGTAAACGATCGCGGCGCGCCTTTTCCC
>CACYHJ010000463.1 GCA_902774165.1 Oscillospiraceae bacterium | reverse complement strand
CCGCAGGGAACGCAGGGTTTCAAAGGTGGTCTCCTCGATCACCATGCTGTCGATGCCTACGCGCTGCGTGTTGTCGTCGTGGAAGGCGATGTACTTGCCGTCGCTGGTGACGTGCACGTCGGTTTCGATGCCGAAGTAGCTGCGGTTGCCCGCCGCCACGAACGCGGAGCAGGTGTTTTCAAGCTCGATGCCGCTGACGCCGCGGTGGGCGACCATTTTTGTTGCGCCGTGGTTGATTTTGACAGTGTTCATAGACAGTCCTCCTTTGTCATTTTTATTTTATTGTAAGTCAAAAAAATATTTTGTCAATAGGGTTTGCGGCAGATTGATATTTTTTTGAACTTTCTTTGAATTGCTTGACAAAATGCCCGATATGCAGTAAAATCATAGTAAAGAGTGCAGAGGGGAACAACCCGCGGCTCGCAATTATTTCAAAGAAAGGATCTTTTATCATGGAAGACATTTTCGCAAGAATCGTTGAATTCATCCAGAGAATCGCTGCAGCTCTTCAGGAGTGGTTCGGCATTTCCGGCAAGGGCAATGAGCACGACCCCCGCCCCGAAGAATAATTGACGAAAGAGAATCCCCCGAGGCAATCGCCCCGGGGCTTTCTTTTTTGTTCTTGACATTCTGCCGGAGAACGGGTAAAATTAAAATGTAATATCATAACCGGGAGTGTAACTCCCGAAACCGGAACCTGTCGAAGGAGGGATCGGCATGAAAACGCCGGTGCGCGCTTTTGCGGCGCTGCTCTGCGTGCTGCTGGCCGCCGTGCCCGCGTTCCGCGCCGCGGGCGCGGGGGAGAGCGCGGCTCAGATCGTCTGCAATTCGGATACCGTATCGGTTTCCTATTATAACACGGTGAAGATCTTTTCCGGCTTTACCGAGGGGGAAACCTTCGGCGGGACGCTGCGGCTGTTTGAATCGCCGGAGCAGCTCGGTTTTATCGACATGGGCAGCAAGGAACTCATCACCGACGCCGACGCGGTCGTCTATTCCGGTGCCATGATCTGCCTGTTCGACGGCGCTTCGATTGAGGATATGGGCTTGCTGTCGGTGTTCGGCGACGTGAACGGTGACGGCAGAGTCGCCACCAATGACGCGCGCCTTGCGCTGCGGCACGCTTCCGGTGTGGAAAAGCTGGGCGCCGTGTCCTCCGTGGCGGCGGATGTGGATCTCTCCGGCAAGGTCAATTCCACCGACGCCAGGCGCATCCTGCGCGCCGCCGCGAAGCTGGAGCGGCTTGAGAATCCCATCGGCAACGTGACGGATTCCTCCGTCCCTGTGGAGATCCGCGCCTATTATGTGGGCGACGATCCCGAGGCGGGAACGGTGCTGAAGACGAACTCCGTCAAGGTCGTGGCGGTCTATTCCGACGCCCGCAGCGCGGTGGTGCCCTCCGGCTATACGATCGACCCGGATTCCCTGACCTCCGCCGTGCCCGGCAGAAAGACGTTCACGGTCACCTGGCAGGGGCTGACCGCAGAGTTCACGGTGAATTTCACACTGCGCACGCCCGCGAGCTTCTATCCGGACAGCAACGTGCCCGATTACACGGGCTGCACCGGCGTGGGCGAGCTGGAGGTCAATTATTATATCGGCTATATCACCTATACTTACGCCGCGCTGGACGACGTGACCGATCTTGTACGGTTCAATACCTATATGTCCTATCTCGAGCAGTGCGGGTTTGACCGGCTGACGGTGCAGCAGGACCGGGAAAAGATCGTCGCCGCGTTCATGAACGAACAGAACGGCGCGAGAACCGTGCTGATCTACGATTTCTCCGGTGACCGGATCTATGTGGCGGTGTATCAGTGAGCCGGCATTTTTCGGGGTTCTCACCGGCATTTTTCGGGGTTCTCGCAAACTCTTTACATTTCCGGCGAAATCATGTATAATATCAGAAATATAATTCAGATAGAAAAGCGAAGTCAATCAGTTCTGAGAATATTATATTATTAAGAAAGGCGGACGAACAATGAAGGTCGTAATTCTTGCGGGCGGCTTCGGCACGCGCATCAGCGAGGAGAGTCATCTTCGCCCGAAGCCCATGATCGAGATCGGCGGCATGCCGATTCTCTGGCACATCATGAAGCATTATTCGGAATACGGATTCAACGATTTCATTATCTGCGCGGGGTATAAGCAGCAGGTGATCAAACAGTTTTTCGCGAATTATTACCTACACAGCAGCGATATCACCTTCGATTTTTCCAACGGGGGCGAAATCCGCGTGCACAACGAGCATTCCGAGCTTTTTCA
>CACYHJ010000462.1 GCA_902774165.1 Oscillospiraceae bacterium | reverse complement strand
CAGGTACGCACGAGGTGTTTTTTCATATCGGGATTGCTCCTTTCCAAATTGTACAAAACGATACATATATAATTTACAGCATATTTGTGAAAAAGTCAAGTATCATATTAAAAACCGACGCGGTTTTTTTATTTTTTTGCCGCGCCGGTATAGATTTTTCCATAAATATACAAAAAACAGAGGCAATGTGCAGAGATTACGGGGCGACGGTCGCGGGGACCGGCGCGGTGGGCTGCGCCGCTGGCGCGGTTTCAATCTGCCCCTGCCCGCCCAGCTGGGACATCAGCGCGGAGAATTCATAGGCGTCGATGGTGATGATCACGGTTTCCTGCCCTGCCGGAGCCGTCGTCGTGGTCGGTTCCGTGAGATTGCCGAGATCTCTTCCGCAGCCGCCCAGGGACAGCGCAACGGCTGCGCAGACGGCAATCATGACCGCAGCGCACATTAATTTCTTCAGCATACAAACCGCCCCTTTTTTGATTCTGTTATTGATTTTACACGCGGCCGCCCCGTTTGTCAAGAGTTTCGTCCGAATGACCGCGAAAGAAAAATGATATATATGTAAAGAAATGTATAAAAACAGCATCCCTGCAAAAAAACCGCGATTCTGTATTGACATTTGTTTTATAATGTTATATTATTTATTTTAGCGTTTTATCTTATTTAAGATATCGCTTTAACCATGATACATTATTAATTAAAAGAAAAGGAGGTGCTCAAGTGAATACAGTTACTGCAACGATTCTGGCAGCGGGTACCGGAATGAACATGGTGCTCGCGATAATCCTGATTGCGGCAGCGGCCGTCGTTTTCGGCGTCGTCGGCTTTATCGTCGGCGGCATCCACCGCAAAAAGACGGCAGAGGCGGAGATCGGCTCCGCCACCGAGGAAGCAAACAGAATTCTCACCAACGCCATGGCGGAGGCTGAGACGAAGAAAAAGGAATCCATCCTCGAGGCAAAGGATGAAATCCACAAACAGCGCACGGAAGCGGACCGCGAGATCCGCGAGCGCAGAAACGAAGTCCAACGTCAGGAGCGTCGTCTTATCCAAAAAGAAGAAAATATCGATAAGAAGACCGAGGCTCTTGAAAAGAAAGAAGAGAGTCTTTCCAAAAAAATCAAAGACGCGGACAGCCGTCTTGCTGATATAGAAAATATAAAGCGCAGCCAGTTCGAGATGCTGGAAAAGGTTTCCGGTTTCTCGAAGGAGCAGGCGAAAGAATATTTACTGAAGCAGCTGGATGAAACGCTTGACCACGAAAAAGCGGTCAAGATCATGGAATACACGCAAAAAACCAAAGATGAAGCGGATGCTCTCGCCAGAGAGATCATCACCACCGCGATCCAGCGGTGCGCCGCGGACCATGCTGCGGAGGCGACGGTCTCCGTGGTGCCGCTCCCCAACGACGAGATGAAAGGACGCATCATCGGCCGCGAGGGACGGAACATCCGCTCGATCGAGACCATCACCGGCGTCGATCTGATCATCGACGACACGCCGGAGGCCATCACGATCTCCAGTTTCGACCCCGTGCGGCGTGAAATCGCGCGTCTGACGCTGGAAAAACTCATTTCCGACGGGCGGATCCATCCCGCGAAGATCGAGGAAATGTATGAGAAGGCAAAGCGCGAGGTCGACGTCACGGTCCGTCAGACCGGTGAACGCGCCGTTCTGGACGCGGGTGTAAACGGCCTGCATCCCGAGCTGGTCAAACTTCTCGGCAGACTCAGATACCGCACAAGCTACGGTCAGAATGTACTCAATCATTCACTTGAGGTTTCATATCTCGCCGGCCTGATGGCGGCGGAGATCGGGGCGGACGTCAAAACCGCCAGAAGGGCAGGTCTTCTGCACGATATCGGAAAGGCGCTCGATCACGAGATGGACGGCTCGCACGTCGAACTCGGCGTAGAGTACGCCAAACGGTATAAGGAGAACGAAAGCGTCGTTCACGCCATTGCGGCGCATCACGGCGACGTGGAGCCCAAAACAATCGTGGCGTGCCTGGTTCAGGCTGCGGACGCGATCTCGGCGGCAAGACCCGGCGCGAGAAGCGAAAACATTCAGAACTACATCAAGCGGCTTGAGAAGCTGGAAAGCATTGCCACCGGCTTCAACGGCGTTGACAAATCCTTTGCGATTCAGGCGGGCAGGGAAATTCGCATCATGGTTAAGCCCGAATCCGTCTCCGATGACCAGATGGTGATCATCGCGAAGGAGATCGTCAAGAAGATTGAAGAAGAGCTGGAATATCCGGGTCAG
>CACYHJ010000461.1 GCA_902774165.1 Oscillospiraceae bacterium | reverse complement strand
CTCGCCGAGCTTTTCCCGGAGGGCGGCCAGGTTGGCCATCACGTCCGCTTCGTTCGTATCGCGCAGGCAGGACTTGCCGAAATACCCGGCCACCGCCTCCATCTCGCGGCGGATGGCGGCGTATTCGTCCGTGAGGTCCGCGTGGTCCGCGCGGGTATCCACGATGCACAGGCTGTGGCCGCAGGCGGCGAAATCGAACGCTACGGGGGTGATCACCGGCGCCGAAGGATCCGCGAAGTCGATCTCCACAAAGGAGCCCACCGAGCAGGCGGTCTGGTCCATCAGGCCGCAGGGCTTGCCGAAGAATACGTTTTCGGCGTACTGGGCGACCTGGGCGATCACCACGGGGGAGATCTTGCCCTCGTTGTACATAAAGTTGATCACGGTGCCGATCAGCACCTCGAACGCCGCGGAGGAGGAAAGGCCGGAGCCGGAGAGCACCTCTGACACGGTGGCGGCATCAAAGCCGCCGATCTGCCAGCCCAGCTCCTTCAGGCGGGCGGCGACGCCGCGGATCAGCGCGGCGGAATGGCCGGTCTCGCTGTCGACGGGCGTCAGGGTCGCAAGGTCCACCACGTCGGTTTTCGCGTAACCTCTGGACTTTACGCGGATGACGTTTTCGTCGTTCTTCGCGGCGGCTGCGACGGCGTCAAGATTGATGGACGCCGCGAGCACCTTGCCGTGGTTGTGGTCGGTGTGGTTGCCGCCGATCTCGGTGCGGCCGGGGGCGGAGAAGAAGCGGACGCCGTCCCTGTCTCCGAAGATCTCGCGGAAATCCCGGGCGAGGGAGGCGTAGCGCTCTCTCTGCCGCGCAAGCTCCGCGCCGTCGGCATAAATGCGTTTCATGGAGGCGTCGAAGGCGCCCGCGTTCAGTTTTTCGTTCAATGCTGCAATGGACATGTCGTTGGTTCCTTTCTGTTTTTATTTGAAATTGTATTCTATTCTTTCTCACCGCGGAAGAAAATCGTGCCGAAAATCAGAAGTGAAATGCCCGAAATTGAAAACAGGATGATCACGGGCGTCAGGAATTCCACCGAGATCGGGTTGTAAATGGTGCGGCCGATCTTGCTGTACGCGAGGATCTTCGGGGTAAACGCGATCAGGGAGAGAATCAGGTACCGGTCGAAGGCGTACTGCATTGCGCCGTAGATCTGGCTGATTTTGTTGGTCGGCGTCCAGGGAAGCAGCCGCGTGAGCAGCAGCACCGCCCCTTTGCCGTATTTCGTCCGGAAGGTTTTTTTGATGATTGCGGAGCTGACCAGTTTTTTGTCGAGCTTGCCGAGCTTGAACTTGACGCCCCACATATATTTGATCGCCATCAGAAGCGCCATACCGATGGCGTTGATCACCACCGCGTGGGAATAGGGGAATACCATGCCGGAGATGACGAAGATGAACGACAGGGGGATCGGCAGCACGCTTTTGAGCATGAAAAGGATCTCGATGATGATCACGATCAGCCATTTGTTGTCCAGGGAGGCGACGGCAAGCTGAAAATCATACAGCTTTGAGAGGATCTGCGCGTAACGCAGTTCGATCAGCGAAAGATCCCCGTATTGCGTAAGAAGCAGAAGCAGCACGGCGACGGCCAGCATGACGACGCCGGCAATGTCGATCACGCTGCCCAGCGCGCGGCTTTTTGTTTCTGTTTTCAAGGAATCCCCCCTTTTTGGTTGCGCTGCGCCGAAATATATGATATGATATCGGTGAATAATAATTCAGCGAGGTATATTTATGAGAATTGTGATACTGGACGCCTTCGCCGAGAATCCCGGCGTGGTGATTCAGGTGAGCGACAAGTACAAGTTCGAGATGCGCGAACTGCTCGAAGACCTTGGTGTGGGCTTTGCGAAGATAGGTTACCCCACTCCCGGCGAGCGCGTGATCAACGTGAAGAAAGACGGATGGGAGCACACCTTCGACATCGACCATCTGCGCGACGTGTGGTATAAGACCTCCTATCTGCTCGACCGCAAGCAGAGCTGCAACCAGCGTGCCAAGATGCGTTTCGAGAACTACAAGAACCAGCCCCTGGAGATGAAGTTTGGCAAGAATTTCCAAGGCAAGCTGAAGAACTATTACCTGAGTGCCGACCGCCGCAAGGCCAGTGGCGTGAAGGCCGCCATCATCCGCGAGAAAGGCACCAATGGCGAGCGCGAGATGGCCTACTCGCTCTACCTTGCCGGTTTCGACGTGAAAGACGTGATGATGACCGACCTCATCAGTGGGCGTGAGACCCTCGACGACATCTCGATGATCGTGTTCTGCGG
>CACYHJ010000460.1 GCA_902774165.1 Oscillospiraceae bacterium | reverse complement strand
CTATCTGATGGAGCATCAGAAAGGGCTGTACTGCGGATGCAGCAAAAACGGTGTGCATCCGGCGTCATAGCGTTACGCCGTCTTTGAAGATTGCAATTTCACGGCTGCCGAGCAGCTCGCTTTTTGTACATGCGCCGTCGGCAACCTGTTTGATGAGGTGCAGCAATGCATCGGCTTTTTCGTCTTTGTCAGATCCGTATGCGGAAATATCGATCCAATGCGGTTTCTTCGCTGCGATTTTGTCGTTGGACGCGATCTTGATGGTCGGCACGGCACCGCCGAGCGGCGTCCCTCTGCCTGTTGTGAAAAGGATCAGATGACAGCCTGCCGCCGCAAGGTTTGTGATGGAAACCGGATCGTTGCCGGGTCCGTTTAAAAGGTTTAGACCCGCTTTTGTTGCGGTATCGCCGTAGTCCAGCACGTCAACAACGGGAGCGGTTCCGCCTTTCTGGATACAGCCGAGGGATTTTTCCTCCAGCGTTGTGATGCCGCCGGCTTTGTTGCCGGGCGAAGGATTCTCGGAAACGGGCTGCCCGTGGTCTTTGAAATATTGCTTGCAGTTGTTGATGAGGGCTACGCTCTTGTGAAAGACTTCTTCACTGACGCACCTTTCAAAAAGGACCGTTTCAGCGCCGAACATTTCGGGAACCTCCGTCAGCACCGCCGTACCGCCCATCGCGCAGAGGGCGTCAGTCACCCTGCCCACAACCGCGTTTGCGGTGATGCCCGATAATCCGTCGGAGCCGCCGCACTTGAGACCGATTTTCAGCTTTGAAACGGGCACGGCCTGACGAACGTCCTTCGCGGCGGTTTCTTTTAACGCTTCAATCAGCGCGACGCCGGTTTCGATTTCGTCCGCGCAGTCCTGTACCGCAAGGAACTTCACCCGGGCTTCGTTCCATGTGCCCAACACGTTTTTCATTTCGGCGATATGATTGTTCTCACAGCCGAGCCCGAGCACAAGCACGCCGCCGGCGTTGGGGTGTCTGATGAGTCCGCGCAGAATGAGCTGCGTGGTTTTGTGGTCATCACCCAACTGACTGCAGCCGTAAGGATGTGAAAAAGCAATGGCGCCTGTTTTTTCCGCCAGTCGTTTTGCGATGCTGTTCACACAGCCGACCGTCGGCACAATCCATATTTCATTTCGGATGCCGATGTCACCGTTCTCCCGGAGATAGGCGTTGATTGAAAACGGCGCTTTGCGCGGCAGCGGTTGAACGTTCGGTGTGTATGCATAGGACAGAATAGCGCCGAGTTTTGTTTTCATGTTATGCGTATGCACCGGATCTCCGGCGCAGATGTTTTCTGTGGCAGATCCGATGGGGTACCCGTATTTGATAACATCCGCGCCCTGTTCGATGTCGCACAGTGCGATCTTATGTCCTGTTTCAAGGTTTACACAGACGTTATCTTTTTCGTTGATTCTGACAGTATCCATTTCATTGTTTCCTTTGCACCGATGGTATCGATTTTGTTGCAGTACGCGGTGACGAGCCCCGTCAGATCCGAAAGGTCCGTCTGCCATAAGGTCGTGTTTGCAAGGATTTGCGCAATGCTGTCCTGCTGTATGGCTGCAACGACGGTCCGGTCGTCTTCGGGTTGATCGTTTTTATAGAAGCAGATCAGGTTTGCAAGCGCGAGCGTGAGCCCTTTGGGGTACACGCCGTTTTTTTCTTTGTATTCGAGGAGTGTCGGCAGCACACGCACGGAGAACTTACTGACCGAATTCAGTGCAATGGACCGCCATTTGTGCCGGATAAACGGATTGCGAAACCGGTCAAAGACGCTGTTTGCAAAGGCGATGCTCTGCGCGGTTTCGCCGATGGTCGGCAGAATCTCTTCCCGCATACAGGTGTTGAGAAACGCGAATGCCGTCTCATCCCGCATCGCGTCGCCGACCGTTTCGAGACCCGAAAGCAAAGCGCCCGCGACCAGCGCCGTGTGTGCGCCGTTGAGAATGCGCACTTTTTGTTTTTTATACGGCGCGGCATCCGCAGTCCATACCACGTGAAAGCCTGCTTTTTGCAGCGGCAGTTCCTTTTCAAACTGACCTTCAATGACCCAGAGGTGAAAGAGTTCGGCTGTATCGAGAAACCGGTCGTCGGGGTGCAGCGCCGCGGTTTCATCGGATGGATATCCCGTAACGATTCTGTCGACAAGGGTGTTTGCAAACTGATTGGCCGCACCATTCTGATCGATCAGCTCGCAGGGCAGGAGGATAAATCCGTCCAATCCGTTTTGATAGCGCCTGTAAAGCAGTTGGGTCAGCTTTGCCGGGAACCCCTTGCAGGGTCGATCGTCGAACCGGCAGGTTTCATCAAACGCGATGCCCGCTTCGGTTGTGTTTGACACGATCAAACGAAAGTCGGGATTGTCGGCAAGCGCCAGATAGTCGTCAAAGCTTTGATACGGGTCGATGCACCTTGATATCGATTCGATCCAATGGTGTTCCTGCCGGACTTCGCCGTTTTCCAAGCCTCTGAGATACAGGTTGTATTTACATCCCTGGGCGTTCAGCAGCGCGCATTTTCCGCCGACCCGCGGCTGAACGATCACGGCTTTCCCGTCATACAGTCCCTGCTTGTTCATCGCGTCCAGAAAAGCATCAAAGAACCCCCGCAGGAAATTGCCCTCTCCGAATTGAATGACTGTTTCTCTCATGTGAATCACCGGTTCTGAAAATGTTTTGTTTGTCCTTTGCTTCTTGCCGTCAATTTAAAACTTTTTTCTTAATACAATTTTGATGAAGTTCAGGTAATTGCCGCCGCCGGCTTCCATGGATTTGCGGTCGCCGATCGCATATTCATTTTCCTGCTTCAGCCAGTCAGCCCAGACCTCTTCGTTGGATTCCATCTCTTCAACCGTCACGATTTCTGCACCTTTGCACTGACTGACCATCTTTTTCCAATAGACGGTATCGTGCATATAATCCATCTGTTCGGGTGTCCACGACAGCAGTAACTCTTTCGGCAGATGGTCGTGGCAATCCTGTTTCATACCGGGAATGGCAATATAGAGATAGCCGCCCTTCTTGACAAACGGCAGGAGCTTTTCATCCAGATAATCGGGATTGCGCCCGAAATAGTTATATGAATCCGTTGATACCACGGCATCAAAGAATTCTTTGTCAAACGGGAGTGCCTCGGCGTCCGCCTTGACCGGGATAATCTGATCGTCAGTGAGTCCCATTTCGTGAAAGAAGATTCTGTTCTCTTCGGGGTCGCTCCACAGGTCAGCGGCGTAAACCTTAAAGCCGTATTCCCGTGCCAGAAAGACGCTTGTCAGTCCCTGCCCGCTGCCGAGGTCGCACACGACAGCGCCGGCGGGAATCCGATGTCCCGTCAGCAGCTCTTCTTCGAGCTTCAGAGGGTTCGGACCCATGATTTTCGCCATCAATTCAGGCGTATTATATTTTTCGCTTAACGGGTATTTCATGATGATTCTCCTTGCTGAACTGTCAGCACCAGTTCGATTTCGTCTTCGTCCTCGTTGCCGGTGGCGGTGAAGCCCCTGCTTTCGTATAGCCTGCGCGCAACGGCGTTTTCCTTGTTGCAGGTCAAGGCAATTCTTCCCGTGTTGCCGAACGGTTTTGTGCGGATATAGTCTATCACGCGGTCCAGCGCGTCGCTGCCGTAGCCGCGTCCCTGCTGTGCTGCATCAATCATCATATGCCAGATATCATATTCGGGAACGTCATAGTCATAAATCACCATCACATATCCCACCATGTTTCCGAATCGGGTGCGACACGAAGCGTTCCTGTCCTTCCGCCAGTTTCAGGTTGAAGGCGTCAAGAAAGTTTTCTTCTGTGATCGCCCGGAGTTCTACCATGGTTTCCTACCTCTTTTTATAAAATTCAAGTGCCGCATGTTTCTCTGTCTTTTCTCCTGCTTCATCGGGCGGTTCAGCGTAAAGCGCGGTCCTTCCTCGCCGAAGGATCCGTTGGGGTGAAAGCCGCATTTTTGAAGGACCCTCTGCGACGCAGCGTTTCCTTCTTCCGTTTCCGCCTCCAGCGCTTTGACTTCCGGGTGCCCGAATGCCCATCGGCAGGCAGCCTGCACCGCTTGCGTTGCATAGCCCTGTCCCTGATACGCCTCCAGGATTCCGTATCCGATCTCCGCGATCCCATCTTCCCGAAGCCCCTTGAAACAGAGATCCCCAACCTGCGTTCCATCCGTTTTCTCAATCATCCAGACGGCATACCAGTCCCATTGTTCGGGATGCCGCAGACAACCCTCCAGCATCTCACAATACGCTTTTTTGAGGTCTGCGTTCTGTTCACAAGCGATCATGTCCTCCATCTGTTCCCGCGACGCGGGATACATGCACAAGTGATCTGTTTTAATCATAAATACCCCCCGGGATAGATTCAACCGGTTCGCCTCGCATGTCTCCGACAAATGCCGATTGGTGATGGATCAGTCCTGAATCAGCTTTCTGAAAACGGCGTCCTTATCAAAATCGCCGGCGGGAAGACCGGGAATTTCCTTATATGCCTTACAGATGGATACACTGAATTCCGTAAACAGCGCGCTGATCTCTGCATCCGTATAGGGGCATTCACCTGTCACGATCAGCGTGGTCATGCTGTACGCGACGAGCCATAAATCGCGAAAGTATTTGTCCGCCGTGTCTTCGTCCATGTGATAGATCCGCATCAGGGATGCGCGCACCAACGCCTGCGACAGCTTCAGTCCTTCCATCGCGCTGCCTTTGACACCGTCGGGCGGATTCAGGAACAAGTATTTATACAATTCCGGTTCCTCTTTGGCAAAACGGATATAGTTCTGTCCCACGCCGAGAAACGGGATCTCGGCGGTCAGGCCTTCCTTCACATAGTCCTGATACAGCTTTTTGGCATAGTGATAGACTTCTCTTTTCAATTCGTCCACCGTATCAAAATAGGTAAAAAGCGGGCGGGAGGACGCGCCGAGCGCTGCACCGACCTCACGGGCCGTTACGGCGGAAATGCCTTTTTCTCTTGTAATCTGAACAGCGGCTGCGATTATTTCTTCCTTTTGAAACTTCACCTTCGGCGGCATAGGAACACTCCCTTTGACCATCTGCAACTATTGTTGTGCAACGCTTGTTATCTATCGTGATTATACTACGACGATACGCGCTTGTCAACAGTCATATAAAAATGTCTGTTCTCTATATTATTTGCATTGTTTTTTTCGGACGGGCAACGGTTTTTGAATCATTTCTTTGGAGAAGAAAGCATTGATTCTTTCGGCTCAATTTGCTACAATGGTACTGTAACACAGATCAAACGCCGACGGTTCACCGCCGGCGGGGAGGTAGTCGTATGGGAAAAATACAGTTGTTTTTCAAAGCGGTTGCAGTGGTGCTGAGCGTTGTCACCGGGTTCTTCGGAGGGCTGTTCCCGCACCG
>CACYHJ010000459.1 GCA_902774165.1 Oscillospiraceae bacterium | reverse complement strand
CAGATTCTCCTTGACAACCGTCAGGTTGCCTGCGGAGACTCTGTACAATCTGACGAAAAAATCTACTGCGCAATCCGCACGCCCGAATTGTGCGGTGTTACCCTCAGTTTTCATCAAGTCGTACAGGCTTTAAGTTTGTATCTTGGGTCTCGGGTCTTGAGTCTCGAGTCTGATAATAAAAAACCAAGCCGGAGGCGTTTGATGCCCCCGGCTCGGTTTTTATCCTCTTATCCCATCGTCAGCCAGAAGATCGCCGCGTTGACAGTCTGCTCGTTTCCGCGGCTGACGCTGTAATTGTATTCCAGCGCGTACCGTCCCGCCGGAAGCGAGGGCAGCTGCGTGCCGTCGGGCAGCCGCTCAAGGCTTCCGCCGCCGATATCCCGGTAAACGGTCAGGCCGACCTGCGTTTCCCAGCCCGCCGGCGCGGCGTATTTTACGTCAAACGCCGGGCCGTAAACGATTTCCGGCAGTTCCTGCTGTCTTGCGATATCCTCGACGGAAGAAAACATCCGCACGCCGTCCCCGATTACAAACCCGTCTTCGGTCTCAACGTGGGCGAACGCCAGCTGCAGGGGGATCTGCACGTATTTTTCCCCGTCAAACGCCTCGAAGCGCGGGGAGGCGTCCTGAGGCGCCGGCTCCGGGGTCCCGTTGTGTTCCTCTGTCGGTTCCATCCGGTTCATCACGCCGAGGAAAATCGGCAGATGCGCCGTGTTGTCAACGATCATGTAGAGGAAGGGGCGGTCCAGCACGATCTCCCGGGTGGGCATCGCCGCGCCCGCCGCGACCTCGACGGCGGATACCGCCGCTGCGCGGGTCCCCCGCTCGGTCACGCTGATCGTCGTCTTGTGCAGCACGTCGGAAATAAACGCCGGCAGATTGTCCCGCAGCTTGCCGATGCCGGAGAAATCCGCTTTTTCCGGATCGAACGCGTCCGTCATGCCCATGGCCTTCAGCGCGTCGGTAAGAGATTCGGAATAATCGCTTTGGAATTTCGGCATCGTCGTGACCACCGTCGCGGGCTGCGTCTTCGTCAGCATATCGGCAATCGCCTGCCCGTCCAGCGAGGCGGCAAGCTCGTCCGCGGAGGCCCCGTTTTTCGGCAGCACCGCCGCGAAGCTGTAATCGCGGCCGAAATAGGGTTTCAGGAAGCCCTCCGCCTTGTCGGTGTCGATCAGCGTGCTTTCGGTGCCGTGCATCATCTGCACCGGGACCTTCGTCCCGTCCGCGTTGGTGAATTCGCGCACGCCCACCTGACCGGGCAGATATTTTTCCACCCACTCCGCGTCGAAGGCAAGGGCGTTGATCAGATACATCACCGCCGCATCGGGGATCGTTTCGATCAGCTTGTCGATCATGCCGTCGGTGTTCTCTTTGCACCAGTCGTTGATCTGCCCGACGGTCTCATTGTCAAAGGCCGCCTCGCGCACGTCGGCGTTATACAGCTCTTTGTTGTCATCGATGAAGTTTTTCACAAGAGCGTCGAAGGCATTCTCTTTGATCCAGAGCGAGTTTGCGAACACAAGGCGGCTCTTTTCGCTGCTCGGCAGATTTTTGAGATACGCGGACAGAAGCGTGTTCATCGTGTCCGCGCCGACGCCGAAGTTCTTCTCGAACTGCGCGAGGGTCTCCCCCGCCGCGCCGTTTTCGGTCATGGCCAGGGCGGTCATCACAGAGAGGGGTGAAATGAGGATGTTTTCACCGTTCTTATAGAGTTTCTGAAGCAGCTTCCCCGAGAAGGCCCCGTAGACGGCGCCGAAGTCCGTCTCCGTCTCTTCCGCAGCCCGCCCGGGGAGCGTCTCCAGCTTTGCAGCCGCACGAAGGATCCTGCGGGCGTCCGACGCTGTGATCCGGCCGTCGCCGTCGAGATCGCCGATCGTCAGCAGCGCCCGGGTGGTTTCAACCAAACGCGCCGCCGCCTGCAGCGCGACGCGGGCGTCGTCCGAATGAATTTTTCCGTCGTCGTTCAGATCGCCGAAGGAAATCAGCTTCGTTTTTGCGAATCCGACCGTCTGCGGCAGAATCATCGCGGCGAGCGCAAGAACGAGGCATACAGCCAGAATGCGTTTGAATTTTGCTGTCATTTCGATTCATCTCCTTTTTTTTTGCGGAAAGCGTTCTCGTTTTCCGCTTTCACCTATAAGACGAAATTTTTCGCGGGATATTCGCGGAGATTTTGAATAAATTCTGATTTATCGCTGCGCGATAAATCAGAATTTAGGCATCAGGCACTGGGCATTAGGCATTAGTGTCAGTCAAATATACAAATAGATATCATCT
>CACYHJ010000458.1:970-3256 GCA_902774165.1 Oscillospiraceae bacterium | reverse complement strand
GGCCGACTGCGTCTCACACAGCGTTTTGCAACAGAGCAGGCTCAGTGGATAGCGCTCGAGTATTTTGTCAAACATGCTGCACAGACTCCTTTTTATGATTTACAGCGGCGATCTTGCCACGCCGATTGTGGAAGTGGATATGAGTGATTTCAACGATATCATGGTGGATTTTGACCATCGTATCATTTTTGATATGGGTAACTGGAGCGAGATCGATTACAAGATCAGCTTTGCCGAGCAGATCATTTCCGCGCAGCCGGCAGATAAGGAAGGCTACCTGACCATGATCGGCACGAATCAGTGTTCGTTCCGCAACAAAGCGGACTATGAGTCCACAAGGCGTGCCGCCAGGGATGCTGCCAAGCGCCCTGCGCCCGCCGCAACGACGTACAGCGTCACCAGCGTACCGATCCCGGAATGAAAGCCGATCTTTTCAGCCTTCTTTACGCCGAGGATCGCCAGCCCAGCAAACAGGAAATAGACATATGCGAAGAAATTGGACTGCACCGTAAAAAAGAACAGGATGTTGAACCTGCCGTAATCCACAGGGTAATAACGCGCGTCGTATTCGTAGATATAATAACTGAGCCGGTAAATAAAAACCGCGAAGCCGAACAACGCAATGGCCAGCAGGACCGCGCCGACAAGCTTGTTTTTCGCGATTGGATTTTTCATGGCGTGACGTCCCTTTCTCGTTTTTCGTTTTTGCTGCGGTTTCAGCCTGTGATGATCCTGACGTTCGTACTTTCCGGATCAAACAGACTGCCCTCGCCGGTTTTAAACTCGGCGGTTACGTCCCGCAGACGTACCGTCAACGGTTCTTCTGCGCTGGCATTCACAACGGAGCTGCGTTCCAGCCCGGTAAATCGCACGTTTTCAAATGTCAGCTCGCGCAGCCGGTCGCCCGACTGAAGGTCCCCGGCGGAATCCGCATGGTAATGCAGCACCCGATCGGCATTTTCCACGATCATATTCCGGAACACGATTCTTTGGGAATGCTCTTCCGCCGGGAATGTCTCGCTGGCAAAAAAGATCATCATTGCGTAAAGATTGTGTCTTCCGGCTTCCCGGGGCAGGATCTCCGTTTTCGATTTTACGATCGTTACCCGATGCGGATAATAGCCGGGACCGTACACATGGCAGTTTTCCGCCAGAAGATCGACGCCGCCGATGCGGAACGCCTGGCAGGAGGAATTCAGCACGCAATTGTTGACGTGAAGGTTCCGGAGATTGATCCCGGCGATACAGTCGTCGCCGGTGCGGAAGACGCATCGGTTGATCTCTGTGTTTTTACAGCAGTGCAGATGGATCCCGTCGCTGCCGCCCAGGCTCGTCACGTCCGTCATCGTTATGTTTTCGCAGGCGTCCAGCTGGTGCATGAAATTGCCGCTGTGCCGGATAGTATACCCCTTCAGCACGACGTCTTTGCAGTTTGAGAGGAAGATCCCGTGCGGGCCGCGGTAGTGTTCCTCTCCGTCCGGATCGAAACAGTTCTGCCCATCGATCACGCTCCTCGGCTCGCCGATGATCGAAATATTGTGAGCGCCGTATGCCGAGAGCATCGCTCTGCGGTATTCCGGTCTTTTTTTATCCCCGAAGTACTGCGGGATCAGTTCCTGATCCGTGCGCAGAGAAACGTCCTCCGGCACGTCGAACACTTCGTAATCATCGCAGTTTTCACTCCCCAGCAGCACTGCGCCGCTTCTGAGCAGGACAGTGGTCCCGGAATGAAGCAGCAGGCTTGAAACGCGGTACGTTCCTTTCGGAAAAACAACCGTTCCTCCGCTGTCTTTGCAGAGATCGAGAACCTTCTGGATTGCCTGCGTCTGCGGCTCGTCCGCGTCCGGCGTTACGCCGCAGGCGGTCAGATCATAAATCATATTCATACTATCTCCTTGTAACGATCGTACTGGTATCTGCTTTCATTTCTTATGCCCGGATCGCCATCGCCAAAGTTCCGACGACGATCAGAATCAGCCCGACAAGTGATTTTCTGCTCAGCTTTTCTTTGAATACAAAAAAGGAAAATGCGACGGAAACAACAACACTGAGCTTGTCGATCGGGACTACGACGCTGACGATGCCGTTCTGGATTGCGTAATAATAACAGAGCCACGAAGCGCCCGTGGCGATCCCGGACAGGGTTATAAATACAAATTCTTTGCGGTCGAGCCTTTTTAATTTTCCACTCTTGCCTTTTGCAAAGACGATCAGCCATGCCATCACGAGGACGACGCCGGTGCGGATCGCCGTTCCGAGATTGGATTCGACGTCCGAAATACCGAT
>CACYHJ010000458.1:0-960 GCA_902774165.1 Oscillospiraceae bacterium | reverse complement strand
ACTCTTGCCTTTTGCAAAGACGATCAGCCATGCCATCACGAGGACGACGCCGGTGCGGATCGCCGTTCCGAGATTGGATTCGACGTCCGAAATACCGATCTTCCCCAGAATGGACGTCAGAGCAGCAAAAACAGCAGAGCCGATTGCATACGGAAGCCAAATCCTCTTTGTTTTCTTTGCTTCCGATTCCTTCTTTTCAATCATAAGGAACACGCCGACCGCGAGAAGCGCGGTCCCGGTCAGTTTGACTGTCAGGTGCTCGGTCTCGCCGAAGAGAAGGATGGCAAGAAGTACGGTCAACACCGTGCTCGATTTATCGACGGGTACAACCTTATTTACGTCGCCGACGGACAAAGCTTTGAAATAGCAGATCCATGACGCGCCGGTTGCAAGGCCTGACAGGATCAGGAAGATGCTCGATTTCGCTGATATTTCCGTGATCGTACCGGCAGAGCCGACCACTAACACCATGATCCACGAGAACAGAAGCACCACGACAGTCCGCAGGGCTGTCGCCACATCGGAATCTGTCTTTTTGATCCCGCATTTCGCAAGGATCGCCGTAAGTCCCGCAAAGAGTGCGGACAATGCTGCCATAAACAGCCACATATCGCTACCTCTTCAAATAATTCGATGACAGTAAACAGACAAGAACCATTCATATGGTTTTCAATCTGAAAATTTTCAATCTGAAAATAAAGAATTATTGTATTGTTGCTTCTATACCCATCTTTACAATCAAGTCACCGAGACTCTTATCATACTGTTCTTTTGAAATCGAATGGTGCTCCAGAAAAGTATCCAACAACTCCTTCTGTTGAAAGAATAGCTGTCGGTTCTTTTCTTCGTATGAAAGATTGTCCCATGCGGACTGTTCCATGTATATCAGATCCTGTCTATTTTTCTTGAGTCAGTATAGCATATATCAGGGTTTTTCGCAATATGTAATATCGTTGTACC
>CACYHJ010000457.1 GCA_902774165.1 Oscillospiraceae bacterium | reverse complement strand
CTCCTTGACAACCGTCAGGTTGCCTGCGGAGACTCTGTACAATCTGACGAAAAAATCTACTGCGCAATCCGCACGCCCGAATTGTGCGGTGTTGCCCTTTATTATATCGGTTCGGCGACGGACAGAAAGAAATCAATCACCGCCGCATCATCCTCAGGATTCAGCCCGGCGTAATTCACAATCAGATATCGAGCCGTCTCTTCTCTGTGAAAATTACAGCATTCCGACAGAAACGAAACGCCGATCCCCTGTTCCTCCGCCCGCATCCGGATCTCATCCTCGCTGAGCGGAGTATTCATTTTCAGAAGGAAATGAAGTCCCGCGGTCTCCTCCCGGATCTGAGCAAAACGTTCAAGCCCCTTTTCCGCAATCCTTCGGAACATCATCTCCCGGCGCTGGCGGTAGATCCGGCGCATCTTTCCGATATAACGCTCGTAATATCCGCCGGCGATAAACTCCGCCAGGCTCAGCTGCTCAAAGGTAGACACCGTACAGGATAAATCCCGGAACCGCTCGGCAAATTCCGTCATCAGGCGCGAGGGAAGCACAAGATAACCGATGCGAAGACCCGGGGAAATGGTTCTTGAAAACGTATTGAGATAAATGACGCTCCCCCGCCGATCCTCCGACAGCATGCTTCCAAGCGGCTTCGCGTCAAAACGCAGCTCGCTGTCGTAATCGTCCTCAATAATATATCGGTCCGGGTTTTCCGCGGCCCATTTGAGAAGTTCAAACCTTCTGCCGGCAGACGTTACCCTTCCGGTCGGATATTGATGGTTCGGGCTGATATGCAGCGCCTGTACGGGACTTTGCAGAAGCGCTTCCATGCTGATTCCTTCCCCGTCTGATGGGAGCGGAATACAGCGGACGCCGGACGAGCGGTAAACTGCCGTGATCTTTCTGTATCCGGGATCTTCAACCCCGAAAATCCGATATGCGCCGAGCAGCCGTACAAGAATATTCAGCAGCACGTCAGTTCCCGCCCCGATCAGGATACAGTCCGGCGATACGTCGACGCCTTTATTCCTGCGCAGATAATCCGCGATCGCGCTTCGCAGCTCCGGCGTTCCGGTCCCCGGGCATCGCAGCAGAATCGCCCCTTCTCTTTCCGTAATCACTTTTCTTGAAATCCGGTTCCAGACCGAAACCGGAAAATGCCGCGTATCGACGCTGCCGGAACGAAGATCGATTTTATACGCTCTGTTTTCCGGCAATTGAAAGTTGTTTTCAGTTTTAACCGGCTCGGGTACCGTCATGATTTTTGCGGCAAAATACCCTTTTTTTTCCCTTGATTCGATATATCCTTCACTGATAAGACAGGCGTAAGCGTTTTCTACGGTAATGACGCTCACGCCGAGATGCTGCGCGAACGACCTTTTTGACGGCAGCCGATCCCCCGCCTTGATTGTTCCGGATATGATATCCTTCCTGATACAGTCATACAGCGACAAGTACATTGCTTTTCTGTTTCTGTCTATGGAATATGTGAGCATATAACGGATCCTATCTGGTATTATAATATATAATTGTTTTGGATATTCTATTATATCCAGTTTTGATTATAATGAAATCATTCCGAATGTCAAGAGATGATTTCAATGAAACAATCAAAAATACAAAAACTGATTTTCTGCTCCCTGTTTACCGCGCTGACTGCCGCGGCGACCCTTGCGATCAGAATCCCCTCCCCGGTCGGCGGATATATCAACGCCGGCGACGCGCTGGTCCTCTATTCGGCGTGGACCCTCGGCCTGCCCTACGCGATGTTCGCCGCCGGGGTCGGGTCATGCCTTGCGGATCTGTTCAGCGGCTATGCCCTCTTTGCCCCCTGCACCTTCGCCGTCAAGGCGCTGACCGCCCTGACCGCAAAGCTTGTTTTTGATTTTCTGAACAGAAAGAACGGCGATCGCCGTTTCATCACGATCTTGAAACGGGTCACCGCCGGCGCAGCCGGAGAACTTATAATGATCGGCGGGTATTTTGCGTACACCGCTTTAATTCTCGGCGTCGGAGCCGGCGCCGCAGCCGAGATTCCCGGGAACGCGGTCCAGGCGCTTTTCGGCGTGGCCGCGGCCACCGCGCTGTCGCAGATGAGGATTTCGGAAAGGATAATGAAATACTGATTTGTCGGGGCGCTTTGCGCCCCGGCTTGCGTCGCTTGCGACGCATATCGAGCCGCCTTTGGCGACATATCGAGTCGGCAAAGCCGACATATCGAGCGCGAAGCGCATATCGACAGATTTTTGTCGAGATATCGCCTTGCGGCGATTCGATATGTTGACCTGCG
>CACYHJ010000456.1:1858-4150 GCA_902774165.1 Oscillospiraceae bacterium | reverse complement strand
CTTGCCGGCCCGCTTTCCAATCTCATCATGGCGCTGCTGTTTTTTGTGATCTCAAACGTATTCCGTCTGTTTATAAAAGAATCGGAAGACGTCTGTTATATCCTCGGGTTGTTTTTCCTGTACGCCGGCAATATCAACGTGGCGCTTGCCGTTTTCAATCTTCTGCCCATCCCTCCGC
The DNA here is from genome assembly GCA_902774165.1 of Oscillospiraceae bacterium. Lineage (GTDB taxonomy): Bacteria > Bacillota > Clostridia > Oscillospirales > Acutalibacteraceae > RGIG2774. The sequence continues at coordinate 3,972 of CACYHJ010000456.1, read as the reverse complement.
TGGACGGCTCCCGGCTCGCGACGGCGATTCTGCCGGACCGGTTCTATTACAGGATCATGCAGTATGAACGGTATCTGATGATCGGCCTGTTCGTGCTGCTGATGGTCCCCATGTTTTCCACCGCGCTTTCGACCCTGATCGGATGGATTTCACACGGGATCGAGTTTATCGCATGGCTTCCTTTCATGTCAAAACTGAATTTCTGATTTCCGAGGAGAAACCGTGGAAAAACCGCAATATAAAACAGAAGCCTTCGAGGGCCCGCTCGATCTGCTTCTGTTTCTTATCACGAAACATAAACTGAATATCAACGACATCCCCATCTTCGAAATCGTGGAGCAGTATACCGCTTACGTGCGGCAGATGCAGGAGGAGAACCTGGATATTGCCAGCGAGTTCCTTGAGATGGCGGCGCGGCTTGTCTATATCAAAACCGTCTCGCTTCTGCCTGTTCAGACCGAGGCGGAGGAGCTCAAACGGGAGCTCTCCGGCGAGCTGATCGAATACCGGGATATGAAAAACGCCGCACAGAAGCTCAGCGAGAATACGGCGGGCTTCAATCTGTATACCCGTAGTCCGTCGCCCTTCCAGCGGGACATGACTTACAGCCGCCTGCATGAGCCGGAGGATATCCTCAAGGCGTATATCAGCGCCGCGGGAAAGAACTTCCGTCGGATGCCGCCGCCCATCGAATCCTTCCGCAGGATCGTCGCCACGAAGATTATCGCCGTCGGCGAAAAGATCGACGATCTCATGCGAAAGCTCGAGCTCAAGGGGCGCGTGCGGTTCCGCACTTATATCCTGTCGGCGAAAAGCCGGTCGGATCTTGTCGCCCGGTTCCTCGCGGTGCTGGAGCTGTGTAAATCAAAGGACGTTTATATCGACGGCGACGGGGAAGATTTTGAGATCGTACGGGGCGAGGAGGCGGAAAAACTTGCGGCTGAGTAAAAATGCGGCGCTTCTGGAGGCGCTTTTGTTCGCGTCCGGCGAGCCTGCCGACAAAGCGCGGCTGTCGCTGTCCGCCGGCCTGTCGGAGGATGAAATCGACGAGGCGGCGGCGGAGCTTGCGGCGTTCCTCAACGGGTGCGGCTGCGGCGTCGGCGTCATCCGGCTCGACGACAAGTATCAGCTGGTGTCGCTCGAACAGTATGCCGAACAGATCCGCGCGCTGCTCGACAAAAAGCGCGGCGCGCCCCTCTCCAACGCGGCGTTCGAGGTGCTGGCGGTCATCGCCTACAACCAGCCGGTGACCAAGGCCTTTGTCGAACAGGTGCGCGGAGTCGACTGCTCCGGCGTGATCGGCACGCTGACGCGGCGAGGGCTGATTGAGGAAAAGGGACGGCTGGACCTTCCCGGAAGGCCCCTTGTATACGGCACGACGGACGTGTTCCTGCGCTGTTTCAGCCTGTCGGACCTTGCGGATCTGCCTCAGATCCCGAAGAACGAAGAAACGGAATCTCTGAAAAGTGTAAATAAAGATCCTTCGGTACTTGACGGACAGGAATCAATGTTGTAAAATTATAATAATCCGATATTCTTTCGGGAGGTGAGGATTTGAAAGTCTTTCTGATTATTTTGGGCGTGATCTTCGGGATCGTCGCTCTCATCTGTGCGGTTCTGAGCGTTAAAGCGATCATCCGCGTGGATTATGAAGACAAGTTCAACCTCGCCGTCCAATGGGCGTTTCTGAAAATCAATCTGATCCCCTTCACCGCGAAACCGAAAAAGCAGAAAACACAGGAGGAAAAGAAAGAGGAGCCCAAAGAAGAGGAAGAAGAGAAAAAAGAGGAAGCGCCGAAGAAGAAAGGCGAGAATCCCTTCAAAAAGTATTATAACAACAAAGGCGTCGAAGGCATTTACGAGCTGGTTTACGATCTGTTCAGCGCGCTCTCCGGTTTTACCGGAAAGGTCGTGCGCAAGATCCGGCTTGACGAATTTTTCGTATATATAACCGTAGGCAGCGACGACGCCGCGAAAACCGCGCTGGATTACGGGAAAATCTCGGCGGCGATTTATCCCTGCACGGGATATATTCTCACACATATGCCCGTCGGGAAATATGACGTCGGCGTCAGACCGGATTTCCTTGCGTCGAAAACCACGGGTGAATTCCA
>CACYHJ010000456.1:0-1849 GCA_902774165.1 Oscillospiraceae bacterium | reverse complement strand
CTCGGTGATCTCCTTCCGGCCCATCGTGCTGACCAACGCCGGCGTTGCGCTGATCTTCCGGCTGCTGTTTACCGTGGTTCTGAAATTCCTCAAGGGGATCAAATCACCGAAGGGCGCCGCGCCGAAAAAGGACGGCGACGCGCCCGAAGCTGCCGGGACCGAGCCGGAAAACGGCAGTCAGCCCCCCGCTCAGGCGGCGCAGGAACAACCCGCCTGATGAATTACGTTTAATAAGAAACAAATAATATCAGAGGTGTTTTTATGAAAGAGCAATCCGCAAGCGGCCTGCTTTCCGCAACGATTGAAAAGGTCCGCGACCTTGTCGACGTCAATACCATCGTCGGCGAGCCCATGAAGATCGACAGTGAGATCACCATCATCCCGATCTCCCGTGTGACCTACGGTTTTGCTTCCGGCGGATCGGATTTTCCCTCAAAATCGAACGCCGAGCTGTTCGGCGGCGGCGGGGGAGCCGGCGTTACCATTTCGCCCATCGCGTTTCTTGTCGTCAACAACGGCGAGGTGACGATCAAGCACATTCTTTCCAACGATAACGCGGCGGAGCGCGCCGTCAGCATGATGCCCGATATGATCGACAAGATCACCGGCGCCGTTGCCAAGCTGAAGAAGGAACCGCAGGAATAATTGTATCGCCCGGAAAAGCGACATACCACCCGGATCACCCGCATATTCTGTATGTGGGTGATCCGGTGTGTCTGAAAAAATAATTTCGCTTGTGCTTGCCTCGGCGATCCTCTTTGCTGGATTCGCTGTATTCGCTTACTGTGCCGACGCCCCGTCGGTTTCCGCAAAAAGCGCGGCGCTCTATTGCCCCCTCAGCGGGGAATTTTTATATGAAAAGAATGCCGGCGAGCATCTCCCGCCCGCCAGCACGACGAAGATTATGAGCGCGCTGCTGGTCTGCGAAAGCGGCCGGCTGGGGGAGAATATTACCGTCACCGGCGCCGCGGCAGGAACCGAAGGGTCTTCCATGGGACTGTGCTCCGGCGACACGGTTTCTTTGCGGACGCTGGTGAACGGGATGCTGCTGCCCTCCGGCAACGACGCCGCCGAGGCTGCCGCCGTCGGTCTGTTTGGGAGCCGCACCCGGTTTGTGGAAAAGATGAATGAAAAAGCGCGGGCGCTTGACCTGTCTGATACAAGATTTACCAATCCCTCCGGCCTGCCGGATGAGCGTCATCATACCAGCGCGAGGGATCTTGCCGTGTTAACCGGATACGCGCTGCAAAACGACGTGTTCGCTGCCGTATGCGCCGAACAGAGCGTCCTGGAGGTTTTCGGCGATCCTCCCGCGGCACATGAACTGGAAAATCACAATAAACTGCTGCGGGAATATGAGGGCTGCGTCGGTGTGAAAACCGGATTTACAAAAGCAGCCGGCAGATGCCTTGTCTCCGCCGCAAAGCGGCACGGCGTTTTGCTGGTCTGCGTGACGCTGAACGATCCGGACGATTGGAACGATCATAAGAAGCTGCTGGACTATGGGTTTAACAGCCTGCGTCCTTCTCCGTACCGTCCGGATACCGACGGGCTGACGGTGCCCGTTGCAGGCAGCGGCGGGCAGTCTGTCGGCGTCCGCTGTGCACAGAGCTTTGTTCTGCCGGACTGCGTTGATCCGGCGAACGTCCGGCTCCGCCTCCCGCCGTTCCTTTATGCGCCGGTACAGGCAGGCGACGTGATCGGCAGGGCGGTCCTGTATTCCGACGGGGGATATGCGGCCGAGGCGCTTCCGCTTACCGCGGCGGAAACGGTTTCCCAGGCGGACGCGCCGGAGGAGAACGAAGGATTTATACAGAGTATAATTAAGAGGATAAAGCTTTGGATGAAA
>CACYHJ010000455.1 GCA_902774165.1 Oscillospiraceae bacterium | reverse complement strand
TAAAACGGCTTTTGAGGCAGGCGTGAACCATATGCACGTGATCGAACGCATCGGATACGCGGATCTCGTTTTTCTGCGGCGGCCCGCCGAAGCGCTGTGTGAAAGCGTTCTTATCCGGCTGAAAAAGGAGTTTCCCGCGCGGGATTTCACGGTTTGGGCATCGCTTTCGGCGCGCGACGACGTTATCGTGCGTTTTCATCAGGTTTGGCGGAATGAAGCGCCGTATTATTCGGTTGACGAACCGTATGAAAACACGCTGCTGATCAGAGCGCAGAGCGCAGGCGACAGCATAACCGTAACCTGTACCGACGGCACGCCCCTGCGCCTATTCACAAAACGCCGGACGAAGTAAAAACTTATCTCAAACAGAAAGGGCGCGTTGCAAAATGAAATGCAGCGCGTCCCGATTTTTTGAGTTTTAAGATTGACGTAATCAAGAAAAAACAGCATAAAAAGAGCCCGGATGCAAGAAAATCTCTTGATCCCGGCACACTCTATCAGACGTCGGGAGTTTTCCGGCGTCTGTTTTTCAGATATTCAGTTTGTTGATATCTATGCTGAGTCCAAAGTGGACAAATGTGTTTTCAGACGGCCTGCCTGCTGTTTTTTCCACAGTTTTTTTAGATTGAAACCCAATCCGAGCAGGAATAATTCCGTCCGTACGTTTCTTTTTCCTCTTGTCAGGAATCTGCGGAATCCGAAATCATTTTTCAGCAGCCCGAACGCGCCCTCTACCTGAATGGATCTGCAGATCCGCAGGAAGATCCCTTCTTCGGTTGTGATATTTGCTTCCGATTTCGCTCTCTTCTCCTCATATTGTTTTCTGACCCGGATCTCCTTCGGCTTTTCGGGATCCATCGCCTTGCAGCATTCTTCCCGCCTCGGACATCCTTTGCAATCCTCGCAGCGGTAATGGCTGACGGTCACATCGTGTTTGCTGTACTTGTCTTTGCTCTCCCGGTACATGGAAAGCGTTTTCCCCATCGCGCAGACGTAAGCGTCCGCTTCGGCGTCGTATTCCATGTTTTCCGCTCGTCCGATCTGGCTCTGAAACTTCTTCGTTTTCTTTACGTCGTGGTTCTGCGGTTTGATGAAACTGATTTGTCCGTTCTCTTCTAAAAAGAGATAATTGTCCAGGCTCTCATACCCTGCGTCCGCCGTGATCTTCTCATATTTCTTACCGTGTTTCTTTTCTATCTCCCGGAGAAACGGCTCCAGCGTTCCGTAATCCGTTCGGTTGGAGAACACTTCGATCCCCGTGATATATTCGCTGTTCACCGCGATCTGCACATTGTATCCGGGTTTCAGCTGCCCGTTGCGCATATGGTCTTCTTTCATCCGCATAAACGTTGCGTCCGGGTCGGTTTTGGAATAGCTGTTCCGGTCAGCTCCCATGATCCTCAACGATTCTTCGTATTGTTCCCAACGTTCCCGCAGAGAATCAAGTATTTCCCATGCTTTCTGTTCCGGACTTTTCCGTTTCCCCTTTCCCGATACAAGGTCCGACGGTCGCGTCTTTTGCAGACGGCTTTGCAACCCGGAAAGTGTTTTCAATCCGGTCGCCTTCAACACCTTTGTTTTGACCTTTTCAAGATTTTTCTCAACGGTTCCTTTCCAGCAAAAGGTGTAACGTCCTGCGCGGCTTTCTATCTTGGTTCCGTCAACGAACACCGCTTCGTGGTCTGTTTCCTCTTGTTCCTCCAATTGCCGTACGTGTTGGTAGAACAGATCATCGATCTCTTCGGCGCAGCGTTTCTTGAATCGGGTGATCGTACAATGATTCGGTGCAGGCTCTCCGTTCAGCAGCCAGATCATATCGATCCGATTCCGGCAGGCGTCCTCGATCTGACGACCGCTATATATCCGCATCTGATGCGCGTATGCCAATACCTTGAACAACACCCGCGGATCGGTGACCGGATTTCGTCCTTTCGACGAGAACGCTCTGTACAGTCTGCTGTAGTCGAGCTCTTCGAGCTGAGCATTTGTCAGCCGGACGGGTGCTTCCTTCGGTATTAAAATTTCTGTTTCAAGAGTAATTTTCAGTTGACCTTCCCGCTCAATTATTGTATACTCTTTTGTGGTAAGGTTTTTTTTCACACATTAATTTTACCACAAACAGAGACACCGGCCAACCCTTTTCGGGAAAGTCGGTGTCTTTGTTTTAGTCGCTATTTTGCAACGCGCCCTTTTTTGCAGCGCCGCGCACACGCCCCGAAAAGCGGCTGCGCCGCTGCGCGGGACCGGCGTGCATACAAATCAAGACATAAAAATCATCCCCTCACGGGCTCGCCGTCCGTGAAG
>CACYHJ010000454.1 GCA_902774165.1 Oscillospiraceae bacterium | reverse complement strand
TTTTCCGCCGCCGTTGGGACCGGTGATCACAACAAATTTATGATCCGGGATCGTCAGGTCAACGCCGCGGATGATCTCCTTTCCTTCCCCTTCAACGTCAACGTTGAACGACACGTTTTTCATTTCAAGCATACGAACACCTCTTATATAGTTTATACAAAAAATTACCGTTTATAGACTTGCGCTCCCCATTCAGGAAAGCACCGCGTACAGGGAGTGGTCCGTCCCGAAGGTGTCCGCGTTGTACAGATACAGCACGTCGGTGATTCCCTCCTGCCGGATAATATCCGCCGCGCTCTCGTAATAATACCGGGGGTCGATCACGATGATCGAATCAAAGTGGGGCCACAGAAACTGTGCCAGACAATTGAAATAACTGTCTTTGAAAACCAGCAGTTTCCGGCCGGTATCGGCGGTCGTGACAAGATCGACCCGCGGGTGGTTCCCGCCGAAGAACACCGCATATTGATCCCCGGAAGACATCGCGTCCGGGACGTACATGGATGATGCCTTCTCCGACCCGTCATTATACGAGACGTAATAAATGACGTCGGTTTCCGGCAGATAAAGCTCGACGGCGTCCTTCGCTCCCCTGCTTCCGCTTTTTGAGGAAAGCGTGCCGTAAAAGGCGTCGGGAACGGTCTGCGTCTTATATTGCATCTCGCCCTCAATCCCCATCGCCTCGCTGATTTTCGCGAACGCGGTCCGCGCGCCGAGGCTTGTCCAGTGATGGTCCGTGCGATAATACAGATATTCCTCGCTATGCTGCGCAAGACAGTCACAGACGTCAACAAAAGTGATTCTGTCGGAAAGTCGTCCGCCGATCCCGTCAATCAACGCCCGCTGGTCCGGGACCGGCGCGCCGGCAGGGAGATTCTGCGGCTGAACACAGACGGCGTTCGGCACAACACAGAAGCAGGACCGCACCTCAGGGAACTGCTCCGCAAACGCATTGACGGCGTCAAGGTTGCGTTTCATGCCCGCCTCATCCGCAGGCTCCGGGATCAGATACATCTGCCCGTTTTTGCCGAGGTATACCCCGCCGTTTTCCTGCTGCCCCGTGATACGTTTTATCATCAGATTCAGGCTTGTCCACAGATCCCGTCCGACGAACTGGTCGGAGAACGCGTCTTCCACACCGTCCGCAAACGAACCGTCAATCAGCGCCTGAAGAGAAAAACCGGGCAGAGTTTTCAGCATTCTGTTTTCTCGTTCGGAAAAGGAGCGGGCAGGCCGGAACAGCGAATACAGACTCAGCGTGAGACCGAGACACAGGAACAATACGAACACGGAAAACGGGAGCGCCGTGAATTTATTATTTTTATTCATAAGCAGCCCTCCCTTAAAACGCCGCGTAGAGGAACGACGTGTAGCTGTCGCCGATCAGAGACGCGACGCACAGCAGCATCAGCGCCAGCAGGCCTGCATAGCGGGCAAAGCGGAAACATTTTTTCTCCCGCAGGCGGAACGTGATCCTGCCCGGAAGCGGCGAGCACAAAAAGACCGACAACGCGAGAAGCCCGCAGAAGGACAGCAGATAATAACCGCCGGACCCTGCGCCTGCGCCGACGCCGGCCATATTGCCCAGAAACGCGACAGCAGAGGCCAGACTGTCGGAGAAGAAAAATACCCAGCCGACCGTCACCGCAAGGAAATTCACGACGACGCGCAGCGGTTTCGGCAGCCGGAGCCACGGCTTTGAAAACACAAATTTTTCGAGCACGATCAGCACAAAGTGATAAACGCCCCACACAAGGAACGTAAAATTTGCGCCGTGCCAGATCCCGGTCAGCAGCCAGACGACAAACAGGTTCAGAATCGTTCTGCCCTTTCCCTTCCGGTTGCCGCCAAGCGGAATATAAACATAATTACGGAAAAACATTCCCAGGGTGATATGCCACCGCCGCCAGAAATCACTGATCCCGGCGCTCAGATACGGATCGTTAAAGTTTTCAGGAAGAATGAAACCCATCATCCTGCCGATCCCCACCGCCATATCCGAATATCCGGCAAAGTCAAAATACAGCATAAACGCGTATCCGAGCGCGCCGAGCCACGCGGAAAGCACCGAGCGCTGCGGCGCGGCCGTTACCGCGGCAAACAGCAGGTTCAGATTGCCGGCGATCACCGTTTTTTTGAACAAGCCGATAATAAATCTTGAAATCCCCGCTTCCCGTGCCGCGGGAGTTTCCCGTCTGCGGCGCAGAACGGAAAGGAAATCATGATAGGTCACGATCGGCCCGCTTCCCATTTTCGGGAAAAACGTCACAAACAGCGAAAAACGGAACAGATCCGTCATCGGCG
>CACYHJ010000453.1 GCA_902774165.1 Oscillospiraceae bacterium | reverse complement strand
GTTAAATCAGAATTTACAGTGATTAGTGGTCAGTGGCCAGTTGTCAGTTAAGGTGGGTCGCAGGCGCGCCATTATAGAGAAAAAGCTTTATATTCTGTGCATAAAGGTGGGTTTTTACCTGATTCACCATAACGCTTTGATTTGAAAGTACTGTTTTCTATAAATAAAAAGGCGCGAAGCGCTTTTCCGAAACTGACAACTGATCACTGTCCACTGGCCACTTAAATTCTGATTTATCGCGCAGCGATAAATCAGAATTTTACAAACTCCACCGCATGCGCGATGGCGGGGATATTCTCCCCCTGCTGCGCGGTGGTGGGGGACATCAGCGCCCCGGTGGCGACGTACAGCACCCGGTGAAGAATCCCGGCGCGCAGTTGATTGAGAATATGCGAGCACACCACCGACGCGGAGCATCCGCAGCCGGAGCCGCCGCACGCCACGTCTTGCCGGGCAAGGTCGTAGATCATCAGCCCGCAGTCGTTGTGGACCCGGGAAAGGTCGGTGTGTTCCCGCCGCAGCATCAGCTCCAGCAGCAGATCCGAACCGATTTTTCCGAGATCCCCTGTGAGAATCAGGTCGTAATCCTCCGGCGCGGTTCCAGTATCTCGGAGAAAGTCGATGATCGTGCACGCCGCGGCGGGCGCCATGGCGGCGCCCATGTTGTTCGCGTCCGTGATTCCCTGATCCCGGATCCTGCCGAACATCACGTTCGTGATTCTCGGCAGCTCGCCGTCGCTCTGCGCGATCAGCATGCTGCCCGCCCCCGTGACCGTGCGCTGTGCCGTGGGCGTTTTCTGCCCGCCGTATTCCAGCGGGAACCGGAACTGCCGTTCTGCGGAACAGAAATGGGAGGACGCGCAGGCTGCCGCAAGCCGCGCCGCGCCGCTGTCCACGCTCAGGGCTGCCAGCGCCGCGCCCAACGCCATGGTGGAGCACGCCCCGAACAGCCCGGCGTAGGGGATGTCTGTCCCCCGGGCGGCGAAGGTCGACGCCACGCACTGGTTCAGAAGGTCCCCGGCGAACAGCAGGTCCGCGTCCTCCTTGTTTTTCCCGCTTTTCTCGAAGGCCTTGCCGAGGGCGTCCTCCGCCAGCCTGCTCTCGCACATCTCCCAGCTGCCGGGGCAGATCTGATCCGTCTGGTAGCGCACGTCGAATTCCCCGGCGAGCGGCCCCTCGTTTTCCGTCTTTCCCACTGCCGCCGCCCAGGCGATCACCGCGGGCGCCGTCGGCAGATGAATCACATACCGTCCCTGTCGCTGCGGCATCGTATCATCCTTTCATAATAAAGAAATAGTAGATCATCCCGTAAACCGCCGCGGCGGAACAGCCGTAGGCGATCACCGGCCCCGCGAGGGTGAACATCTTCACGCCCGTGCCCAGAACTCTTCCCTCGGTCTGAAATTCCATCGCAGGGGAGACCACCGAGTTTGCAAACCCCGTGATCGGGACCGAAAGCCCCGCTCCGGCAAATTTCGCCAGCTTCCCGAACACGCCGAGCCCGGTGAGGATCGCCGTCAGCACGATCAGGGAAATCGGCACGGCGGCGCGCGTCTCCTCCTCGCTGAACCCCACGGCTTCGAAAAAATCGAACAGAAGCTGCGCGAACAGGCAGACGGTCCCCCCGCAGACAAACGCCTTGAGGGCGTTTTTTATATTTGCGCCGGGCGGGGACGCAAGCTCCGTCATGCGGGAATACTCCGCGTCGACGGGTTTGTTTTTCGTCATTCGGATCAGACTCCTTTCACGGTTATTTTATCCGGGAATCGGGTTTTTATGATTTTTCTGCGTAAAAAAAGGCTCCGTTATTTCTGTTTTTTCAGCGGAAAAATCGGGTTTCTATGGTTTTTCTGCGCAAAAAAAAGCCCTGCGGCAGTGCCGCGGGGCAGATCGTTGTGAAATTGAACGTGAAAATTACCGAAGTTCCTCATCATCAGAGACCGTGGGAGACTGAGGGGTCTGATCCTGCGAGGACGGCGTTTCGGAGCTGGGCGTATTGGAGCTCGGCGTTTCGGAACTGGGTGTTTCGGAGCTGGGCGTATCCGAGCTGGGCGTATCCGAGCTGGGCGCTTCGGTGGTGGGCGCCGCCGTTGTGGGCGCTGCAGTGCTGGGCGCGCGGGTGGTGGGCGCCGAGGTGGTTCTGCGGGAGGTCGGCTGCGTTGCGGACCTTGTTGTGGAGGACGTCGCGGCGGTGGACGCCGGTGCGGTGGTGGACTGCGCTTCCGTCGTGGTGGCAGTGGTGATATCCGGTGCATAAAATAATAACATGACAATTGTTTTTATTGAAATTGCAAAGATAGCATTTTT
>CACYHJ010000452.1 GCA_902774165.1 Oscillospiraceae bacterium | reverse complement strand
TCTGCCCTGACAACCTCCAGGATTTCTTCGCCATCCTCTGATACATAATTATACGTGATTTCGCCGGAAGTATCTACCCCTAAGTACTTTAATCCTTCCAGATTCACGATGCGGTTCTTGATCATGCGGATGCCGTAGTCGACCGTCTCATAGCTTTCGATTGTCGGGTTCTGTGCAAGGAACTCCTCGAAGAGAATGCCATTGATCCCGACCAGCGTATCGCCCACCTTATTATGCTCGTAGACATGCTTCATGATATGATAACTATCATAATTCTCCTCGACCATGGTATGCCCGTCACCCAAAAGGGAAAGGATACTTTCCAGCTCTCTTGCCAGAACGTAACCCTCGATTTTGTCCTGCCCTTCGATCCATTTCCGTACTTCCTGCGCCCGTGCCTCCACGTCTGCCGGCAGCCCTCCAAGCGCAAGGGGATGGATCTTTTTCAGATACTTCATCATGAACGGAACCGTGGGCTTTCTGCCGCCAGGAATACACCCAGCCCTTGAGGACCGAATCGGCGACGTATTTTGAATCCGTGGTGACGCGCACCTCGCAGGGCCGGTTCAGCGCCCGCAGCCCCTCGACGACGGCGGACAGCTCCATGCGGTTGTTGGTGGTCTGCGCCGCGCCGCCGCTGAGCATTTTCTCATATTCCCCGTAACGGAGAATGCAGCACCAGCCGCCGGGGCCGGGATTGCCGGAACAGGCGCCGTCGGTAAACATTTCCACGATCATGCATCGGATCCCCTTATATCAAAAGATAGTCAATACCATCATACTCCCCCGAAGAAAAAAAGTCAATCCGCAAAACCCCGCGCGCTCTTTGCGCCGAAAGGAACCGATATGAACGCTGTTATTCTCGCGGGCGGCGAAGGGAAACGTCTCCGCCCTCTGACGCAAAACACGCCCAAACCCATGATCCGGCTTTTCTCAAAGCCGCTGCTCGAGCACACCCTCGCCGCGCTGGAGGCGGCGGGCTTTGAAAACGCGGTGATCACGCTGCGGTACCTGCCGGAGCGCATTCCCCGTTATTTCGGCGCGTCCTTCGGACGCATGCGGCTGCATTACGCGGAGGAATCGGCGCCCCGGGGCACGGCGGGCGCCTTCGCCGACGGCGTAAAGCTTCTGGAGGACGACGGGCAGCCGGTCTTCATCCTCAGCGGAGACGGCCTGTTCGGCTTTGATTTTGATAAAATCCTCGGCTTTCACAACGAACGGGGCAGCGTGCTGACGGCGGTCTGCCGCAGGGTCCGGCAGCCGGGAGAATACGGGATCCTCAAAACGGACGAGAGCGGCGCGGTATGCTCCTTTGCGGAGAAGCCCGGCTGGGAGCGGATCGACGGGGATCTTGCGAACACCGGCGTTTACCTTGCCGACCCGGACGTGTGCGCCATGATCCCGGAACGCGGCAGCGTGGATTTCGCCAAGGATCTGTTCCCGCGGATGCTGCGCGGGCAGACTCCGTTTTACGCGTATGAAGAAAAAGGGTACTGGGCGGATATCGGGTCGCCGGACGCCCTCAAGCAGTGCCTGTGGGACGTGCTGGACAAAAAAACCGGGATCCGTCTGCCGGAGAAAAAACGGGGCGTGTTTTCCGCCTCAAAGCTGCCGGACGGGAATTACACGCTGCTGCCGCCGGTGTGGATCGGCGAAAACGTCACCGTCTGCGAGGGCGCGGTGATCGGCCCCTACACCGTGCTGGACGACGCCTGTTATGTGGGCGGAGGCGCGACGGTGCGCAGAACGGCGGCGGGCCGCGGGGTCTATTTTGCCGACGGCGTTTTTTCCAGCGACGCGGTGCTGTGCGAACGGTCCTCGCTGCGCCGGGGCGCGCGGGTCTTTGAAGGGTCGGTGATCGGCGGCGGGACCGTGATCGGCGAAAACGCCGCGGTGGGCTCCGGCGTCACCGTCGCGCCGGGCAAACGGATCCCCCGGGGCTCTCTTGTGGGCGAGAACGTCACCGAAGGGTTTCAGCCCGGCCTGTATCTTGAGGAGGGCGGCTTTTCCGGCGCGGCGTTCACCGATATCTCCGTCGGCAGGGCGGGCGCGGCCGGCGCGGCGTTCGGCAGCGTCTGTACCGGCAAATTCATCGCGGCGGAAGTCTTCCGGAAAGCAGCGGCCGCCCTGCCGCCGGGTTATTACATCATGGCGGAAGATTTCTGCTTTTACACCATGCTGTCCTGGTTTGCGACCCATTATGAGCCATTGTTCAAAAAATCTTATTACTACGGCCTGGATATTGGCGTAAGCAACTACGGACTGACCGATTATCAGGGCTTTCTCCGTAACTGCACGGTATTTACCGCACTGAAAGCGGTCA
>CACYHJ010000451.1 GCA_902774165.1 Oscillospiraceae bacterium | reverse complement strand
GAGGAGGATTTCATTACATCCTCCATCGCGACCGCTTACTATCTTGAGAATCATTATAAAGACCGGTTCATGTATGTTCAGGGAACAAAGTCGCTGAAGGACGCGCTGCGGTCCCGCGGTTTTCACGTCACAGACGTCTATTCCGATCAGGTGAACTGCGTCGTCACGGGCTTCGACACGGAGCTGACGTTTCAGAAGCTTGAGGATCTGAGCCGGATTCTTCTGAACAAAGACATCCCCTATATCGCCACCAATCCGGATCTTGTATGCCCCACGGAGTTCGGATCTGTGCCGGACTGCGGATCCGTCAGCGAAATGCTGTACAATTCCACCGGCCGCAGACCGTTATTTATCGGCAAACCTGCGCCGCTGATGCCCCAACTTGCCATGAAAAAATGGGGCTACGGACCGCAGGAAACCATCCTGACCGGAGACAGGATCTATACCGATATCAAAAGCGGGATCAACGCCGGCATCAATACCGCGCTCGTTATGAGCGGAGAGACGACGCCGGAGATCCTCGAAGCCTCCCCGGACCGGCCCACCGCGGTCTACCGCGACTGCGGCGAAATGCTGGCGTTGCTGCAAAGCTGAATAACGCCGAAAACCGGGCGATAAGAAAAGAGCTCTCATTTTCATGAGAACTCTTTTTTATATCTTGCCGACTTTCATTACGGCAGATAGTTTCTGGGATTGCGCCTTCCGCCGTTGACACGCACTTCAAAGTGAAGATGCGCGCCGAAGGAATGGCCGGTGTTGCCGATGATACCCACCTGCTGCCCCTGGGACACGCTCTGACCGACAGAGACGTCTCTGCGGTAAAGGTGCGCATACAGGGTTGACAGACCGTTGCCGTGGTCGACCACCACATAGTTGCCGTAGCTGTAATGGAACGTGGAGGTTACAACCTTTCCCGCCGCCACCGATACCGCGGCTTTGTTGTGTTGTTCATCGCCGTAGACGTTGATGTCGATGCCGCCGTGGCCGCCCTGGCCGAATTCGGTGGTTGTGAAAATCTGGCTTCTGCTGTACGGCGTCGGCCAGATGAATCCTGCGCCGGAAACCGTGCCGGTACCCGTCGACATTCTGCCTGCCTGAACCTGCGCGGCAAGCAGTTTATCAATCTCGGCGGTGGCCTCGTTCATCTGTCTTGTATACGCCGTCACAAGGGCTTTATACTCAGCGCTCTTTTCGTCAAGCTCGCTGATGACTGCCTGCACGTCGTTCCATTTGCTCTGGATCGCCTTCTTCGCGGCAGAGACCGTGGCCTTGTCCTCCTCGACCTCTGCGCGGCTCGCTTCCAGATCCGACTTCGCTTCCTGCAGCGCGACGCGCGCCTCTTCTTCCTTCTTTTTGGAGGCCTCCAGTTTTTCCTGCAGGTCCTCCAGCGCGGCGATATCCGCTTCGATGGATTTGATCAGCGCGTCGTCATGCTTCGCCATGCCGTCCATCAGCTCAAGCCCCTCAAGGTACGCGGTGAAGCTGCTGGAGGAAAACAGCAGTTCAAGAGAGGAAACGCTGCCGTTGACGTAAATGGAACGGATCCGCTGTTTGAGCCGCTCATAGGTTTCTGCGATTCTCTTTTCGCAGTCCTCGATTTCCGCCTGCGCCTCGGCAACCTGCTTTTCAAGCGAGGCGATCAGGTTATTCTTCTCTTCGATATCTACCAGCAGAACGTCGATTTTCGCCTGAATCGCGTCGATGCTCTGATCCAGCACGTCGATCTGGGACTGCAGATCCGTGATCTGACCGCTGAGCTGGGATGCATAGGCTTTTCGTTCCGAAATATCATCCTTCAGCGAAGCCATTTTCTTTTCGGCGTCGTCGATCTGCGTCTGCAGCTCCTTATTCTTGGCGCGCAGCGCGGCGATTTTTTCTTCGGTCGTAGCGCCCGATGCCGGAAAAACGGCGGAGGTCAGCAAAACCGCAGAAGCTGCCGTCGCAGATAAAACCTTAAGCAGACCTTTATTCATCGTCGTTCACGACCTTTCCGTGCTCCTTCAGGTATCTGCCCATGGAGACGACGCTGCCGAAGACGCCGGTCAGAACGCCGACAAGCACAAACGCGAGAAGAATCCAGAGCGCATAGGTTTCAAACGGCACAAGAGAGCTGCCGAAAACGGCAAACACGCCGGCAAAATAAACCGTCACAAGCATATAAAGAAGATAGAGCACGCCTTCCGCGACGAGCGCGGAAATGATGCCGAGCACAATACCCTCAATAATAAACGGCCAGCGGATGAAGGCGTTTGTCGCGCCGACCGCCTTCATGATGCTGATCTCAAGTCTTCTTGAGAACATCGTGATGCGGACCGTATTCGCGA
>CACYHJ010000450.1 GCA_902774165.1 Oscillospiraceae bacterium | reverse complement strand
AAACGGACAGCACGCCGAAGGTCGCGTGGTAAACAACGTCGAACAGGCTGAGCAGAAAACCGCCTGCGAAATCGGTGATGAAGGTCTGATAAGCGGTTACGGGGAACGTTTTGAGAATGAGCGAAAAGGCGCCGATAATAAGCACCGGGATGATGTGGATCAATCCGTTCCGCACGGAACGGACGACCGTCAGATCTTCGATTTTACGGATCCGTTGAAACATCTTGTCGTTTTGTTTCATGGGTCTGACTCAACCTTTCTCGCCATCAGAGCGATTTCGCGTCGTTTGCTGCATCAGAACACAGCTATATAAAGCATTGTCTTTGCGAATGAATGGAAATATTATAGCAATTCTCTTGGCAAAAAACAATGCTTTGCGGCAAGAACAAGAAAATGATAAACATAAATGTTGAAAAATAGTTCAATACAGGTAGATTATTTTTTTGAAATATGGTAAAATATACTAAAACTGTGAAAAACAGCGAGGTGATCGGATGTTATTCCACAGCAGGGCAGCGGCGCATCGGTCGGCGCGGCGGATCACGACCGCCCTTCTTCTGTTGCTTCTTGCTGCCGGCGCCGCGGCGCCGCTTGCGGCGCACGGACAGACGGAAAACCACAAAACGGTGCGTGTCGGCTGGTATGATTCCACCTACAACACCGTGGATGAAGACGGCTTTCGTTCCGGATACGCCTATGAATATCAGTTGAAGCTGTCCGCCTATAACGGATGGACCTATGAATATGTCGAGGGCAGCTGGTCGGATCTGCTGAATATGCTGCAAACAGGTCAGATCGATCTGATGAGCGACGTCTCCTACACGTCGAAGCGCGAAAAGACAATGTCTTTTTCTTCCCTTCCCATGGGGACGGAGGAGTATTATCTTTTCAGAGCGCCGGACAACGAACAGATTTCGGCAACAGACGCTTCCACACTCAACGGAAAACGCGTCGGCGTGAACCGGGACAGCATTCAGGCGGATTTTTATGCCGAATGGGCGGCTTTGCACGGCGTACAGGCCGAGGTCGTTCTGGTTGCCTGCCCGGAGAGCGAATCTCTTCGCATGCTTGAAAGCGGGGAGCTGGACGCTTACGTCACGGTGGATTCCTTCGTGGATCCTTCCTGCGCGGTGCCGGTTTACAAAATCGGTTCGTCCGACTATTATTTCGCCGTTGCGAAAGATCGCCCGGATCTGCTGGAAGAGCTGAATTACGCCATGAGCCGGATCCAGGACGAAAATCGGTATTATAATATTCAGATGTACGAAAAATACATTCGGAAAACCGGCGCCGCCACTTTCCTTTCGGAAAGAGAGTCGGAATGGCTCGCCGCGCACGGAACGATCCGGGTCGGGTATCAGGATAACTATCTGGCCTTTTGCGCGGCGGACAAAAAAACGGGTGAACTGACCGGCATTTTGAAGGATTATCTGCATCTGGCGTCCGATTGCCTGCCGAACACCCATATCAATTTTGAAGCGGTTGCGTTCCCCACGGCCAAAGACGCTGTGGACGCGCTGAAAAGCGGAAGGGTCGACTGCGTGTTCCCCGCCAATCTGAACGGATACGAGGCGGAAGCGCAGGGCGTGGTCATGACGCCGTCCCTGATGGAAACGGAAATGTACGCGGTCGTGCGCACCGGGGATCCGAACATTTTCGCGGCGGGCAGACAGGTTACTGCGGCCGTCAATGAAGGGAATCTGAATTACGATGCTTTTCTTGCCGAGCAATACCCCTCCTGGAAAAAAGCCTACTTTCCGACCACGGAAGACTGCCTGAAAGCCATTGCGGACGGTACGGCGGATTGCCTGATCATCAGCAATTATCGCTTCAACAACATCGAGCGGCTGTGTGACAGATTTCACCTCACCACGTTTTCCCTCGGCATTGAAATGGATTATTGCTTTGCCGTAAGCAACGGGCAGACGGAGCTGTATTCGATCCTTGCCAAAGCGGCCGGTCTGATCCCGGGCGCTTCCGTCAACGCGGCGATCGTTCATTATATCACGGAAGACGCAAAGCTCACGTTCACGGAATTCGTTGCGGAAAACATGCCTGTTTTGCTGACGCTGACGGCGATCGTGCTGCTGGTGATCCTGACGCTGCTGGTGCAGAATATGCACGCGGTCAAAAAAGCAAAAAACCTGATTTCCGCCACGGAAACCGACGATCTGACGGAGCTGTATAACCGTAAATTCTTTTTCCAGTACGCGAACCGGATGTACCGCGATCACCCGAACAGGCCGATGGACGCCGTTGTTCTCAATATCGAGCAGTTCCATTCCATCAACGCGCTGCATGGCCGCGCCTTCGGCGATCAGATCCTGC
>CACYHJ010000449.1 GCA_902774165.1 Oscillospiraceae bacterium | reverse complement strand
AAAACGTGCGTTTCGTGCTCATTTCTCCCGAAGAGCTGAAGCTGCCCAGCTACGTAAAGGCCGAGGCGCTGAAAAAGAAGGGCGTGCCCTACGTGCAGACGGCGGATCTTTCCGCCGCCATGCCGGAGCTCGATATTCTGTATATGACGCGCGTCCAGCGCGAGCGCTTCTTCAACGAAGAAGATTACCTCCGTCTGAAGGACAGCTACGTTTTAACGCCCGAAAAGCTGGCGTCCGCCAAAAAAGACCTTGCCATCATGCACCCGCTGCCCCGCGTGAACGAGATCAGCGTTGCCGTGGACAGCGACCCCCGCGCCTGCTACTTCAAGCAGGTGTTGAACGGCAAGTACATGCGCATGGCGCTGATATTGAAGCTGCTGGAGGTAGAAGTATGAACATTGACGCCATACAGAACGGCATCGTCATCGACCACATCACCGCCGGGCGGGGCATGCGCCTCTACGAGCTGTTGGGCCTGGACGCGCTGGACGTGTCCGTCGCCCTCATCAAGAACGCCGTCAGCCACCGAAACGGCGGGGTCGGCAAGAAGGACATCATCAAGATCGACTCCGACATCGCCATCAACTTCGACGTGCTGGGCTTCGTGGACCCCGGCGTCACCGTGAACATCATACGGGACGGAGAACTCGTCGAAAAGCGGCGCATCGACATGCCCGAAAAGCTCACCAACGTCATCCGCTGCAAGAACCCCCGCTGCATCACCTCGGTGGAGCGCGGCATCGACCAGGTGTTCAAGCTCACCGACCGTGAAAACCGCATCTACCGCTGCATCTACTGCGAAAGCAAGCCGGATTGATCGAACCGGTTCAGACAGAATACGCCCCCGGAAACCGCTGTGGCTTCCGGGGGCGTTCGTTATGGATGAACGTATCAGAAATCGAACAGAGAGAAGGGCAGCAGGACAAGCATCAGGAAGAAGTTGAGCACGTCGTCGACGAAGTCGACAAGCCGCCTCATGAAGTCGCTCACCGGCGCTTCAAAGGTCTGCGTCCGGCCGGTGACGCTGTAAAATTCCACGTCGTAATTCGCTTGGGGATTGTCAACGTTTTTGGCGTAAACGTAGCCGGTGTAGACGAAGCCCTCGTCCGTTTCCTCTTCAAAATCGAGCCAGGCGGAGGAGTATTCGCCGCGCGAGGCAAACGTAACGCCGGTGAGATTCACACGCTCGAGGTCTTTTCTCTCGCTGACGGCGCGAACCTGATAGCCTTCGCCGTCGGGGATCAGCTGCCAAGAAAGAATGTTGAGATCCTGCAGACCGGGGAAGTAAAAATCGTCTTCATAGGTCTGCTCCTGCGCGCCCTTCGACGCGGGCAGAACGGTGACGGTCACGTGATAAGTGCCTTCGGCCAGCCCCTCAAGCGGCTCCTCTTCATTGGAAAAGACAATGCGGTAATAATCGGCCAAGGATAAGTCGGTCAATTCACGGCTCCAGATCACGGCGCCGTTTTCATCGGTCACGACAGCCTCGGCGCGGCTGATGGAACAGGCGGCATAGGCGCCGATGTTAAACTGGACGGAATCGCCCAAAACCGAAAAGCTGACCTCGATTTCCGTCACGGCCGGCACGGCGTAGTAATCGCCGTAAAAGCCCGTCATCGGGAGGACAAGGGTCTCCCCTTCGCTTTCGGCAACAAGGAAGCCGTCGATATAAAAACCGTTGGAGAAGATTTCAGACAGCCCGGCGGTCTGTTCGGGATCGAGCGCGACATATGCGTCAACGATGACGCTGCCGCCCGCCGGAACGGTGACGGGCTTTTCAAGGCCGGTGACGACCGCCTGCAGCGCCGTTCTCGTTTCCGGATCGACATAGCGCACCACGGCGTCGTCGGCTTCGGCCTCTTCCGACTCATATTCGTCGTAGGAATCCGTGGTGAAGGAAGCGGAACAATCAAAGGTTTTGTCCGCGTCGGAACGGTTGGTGAGCTTGAAGCTGAACGTGAATTTGTCACCCAGCGCCGTGCCGAGGTGAAGCTCCGCCTCGCCGCCCCGCAGCGCGTCGGTCAGCACCGCGGTGTTCTGAAGCGCCGCGCCGACGTTCATCAGACCCGCGCCCTGCAGACGGGGCGAAAGGTATTCGCCGTTTTCATCCACATAGGGCGCCGCCGCGTTTTTCAGCGCATTCTCGATAAACAGAACTCGTTGGGCGCCGCCGAGTTTGACGCCGCTGCGGTTGATCCGTTCGCTCATCAGCGCGCCCGCGCCGCACACGCAGGGGGACGCCATGGATGTGCCGCCCAGATACGTGTATCCGCCTTCCGTAACGGAAGAATACACGTCCGTGCCGGGTGCGGACACGTCGACGCCGTT
>CACYHJ010000448.1 GCA_902774165.1 Oscillospiraceae bacterium | reverse complement strand
TTTTTGATCTGTGAAGACGATGCGTTTCGGCTGATCCCGAGCACTTCATAAGGATCTCTCATACCTCCGCCTCCTTGTATTTGTTTTCTATTTTGTCAATCTGAGAATAGAGTCCATAGGCGATCACGTTGTCCGTCACGGGGCGATAAAGATTCGTTCCGCAGGCGGTATACGCTTCATTGACCTGCGAAGCGGTCAGCTCAAGCACGCCGATCATTTCTTCCAGGTGATCTGCAACGGGCTCCTGTTTCAGATGGTATGTGCTGATAAACGGATTGAAACTGTTCCGGGCGATATCCTTCTGCAGGTCGTCGACGGCGTCGGCAAGATAAATGAATCTGCCGAGCAAATATCCGAATCTACGGCATTCATTTCTGTTTGCCTCTCCGGTGAACATTGTAGTAAGCTCAGCGAGAAACTGCGCCGTAGGCTCACAGGATTCGTCTATTCCCGCGCGCGGATCGTGCTCGACGCGGAATTGCCGATCCGTGAATTCCTTTGTCCGTTCGGCGATCTGAGGGCGCAGGCGTTTTGCTTTCCTGAATCTGAAATAAATGCCCGGAAAGATCAGAACGCATAACAATTTTTCAAAAAAAGCTCCGTCCTGAAGGTTGTCAAGCAATTTATAATAGAGAACAATGACCGTCAGATCTGCCGCAAGCTCAAGGACGCCGTTTGTATCTTTTGTTTTTAAGCATTTTTTGGTTGGATTGAGACGGCAGCGTCCGTTTTTGAAAACGCACGGCTGCCCGCCTGCGGACATTGCAAACACAGCGAAAAACGTCAGATCATAGCTCAGGAACAACCGTGCCGCCGGACCGTATCGCCTCGATAGGGTATCGCATAGACTGCAGTAAAATCCCCGGTACAGTTCATAGTCTTTGATTTTGAGTTCCGGTTTATTGATCCTGATATAGCCGTACATTGTCTGTGAAACCGTCCGTCATGCCTTTTCTATCCTTCACATATGAACCAACATTATAACATAATTATATATAAATCGACTGTAAAATTGTTGAACAATATGTAAATTCAACACCGTTTCGTCGGCATTTGGCGCTCAAAGAGAAAAACATCCGCTCCAGACGGAGCGGATGTTTGTTTGAAAACTTAACCGATTTTAAGCACCTGGAAATCGTCGGGACCCCATCTCGTGGGTTCATTGCGGATCTGTTTAACAAGATTCTGAATCAGTTTAACAATGTCCTGAATGGTGCCGACTATCGTACCGAAAAATTCCATAATAAACTGCCTTTCTGCATGAAGCATAAATTTGAAGGATGATTCCTTGCAATTTTTATAATACATTATGATAAGAAGAAATGCAAGCAAAAACAAGGATAATTAACAAAACTTTAATCTATGTTACCGATTCGTTTAAAATTCTGAAGCCTCACCATTCCGATAAACGGGATTTTCACTGTTCCGTTCATGGTGTCTCCCTCAAAAGTCATGGAAACGTCGATTTTTTTCCCGGGAAGCATTGCGATTTCCATCTGAGAAGAGAGCGTGTTGCCGTCTTCGACGATCGGTGAAAGGGTGTATTCCGGGATCTTGTCAATCCCGTCGGGAAGTTTGAATTCAACGCCGTATTCCCCGTGATCGTTTTTGATCGTAAACGTAACGTCACCGCTGTAAATCATCGTTTTAATGCTGCCGGTCCACGTGCCGATTCCTGTCATACTGTAATCACCTCTTCATAATTATATGCCGTATTCCGGAATTATACCATCTTTACCGTCAAAATGCAAGCGCCGCCGCGGACTTGCGCAAAAACCGCACCGTACCGGAGAGAACAGGGGAGCGCCCCGGCCGGGCATGGATTGTTAAAACCCCGCCGGGTTGACGAAGCGGGACGTCAACCGGTTGATTCTCTCGATGCGACAGGTAAGCGCCGACGGCGGTGGAACCGCTTGCACAGGAGTTTTCCCAGAAAACGGTGCCGGCGGCGGGGACGCAGACAAGCGGCGTCAGCGTCGAATCATCCTCCGAGAGAAACATAATGCCCAGCGCGGCGGCGTTCAGCTTATCGCACAGGAATTCTGCAAGGCGTTCCGCTTCTGCCTTATCAAGCCTTCTGCGTATAATCACATGTGTAATCCCGGGGAAGCAGACTGTCGGTACGGTTTCTCCGGAAGGGATAACCGTCTCGGAGAATTCAGACGGTGAAGGCATCGTCACCGAGCAATCATACCGGTGACCTTCCGTACGCTTCAGCTCTGTAAGAACGGGTTCCTCCGCGCCGCTGACGTTCACGAAAACTCTCCCCTTATTTGTGCCGATTGATTCTGCGTAATACGCCGCGGCACTCATCGCGGCGTTGCCGCAGAATTCTCCTCCTGCCAT
>CACYHJ010000447.1 GCA_902774165.1 Oscillospiraceae bacterium | reverse complement strand
GCTCTCCGGAACCTCCTCGAGCCAGACGCTCTGCCAGATGCCGCTCGTTGCGGTGTAAAACATCCTGCCCCTGTCCAGCTTCTGCTTGCCCCTCGCGTGATAGGAGGTATCACTGGCATCGGTGACGCGGACAGCGATTTCATTTCTGCCGCGGTGCACATATGGTGTGATCTCACAGGAAAAGGGAAGATATCCGCCCGTGTGGGAGGCAACGGGATGTCCGTTGACAAGGACATCCGCCGTCTGATCCACTGCTCCGAAGTGGAGGAAAATCCTGCCCCGGATCTCTCCCAGCTGAAAAGTTCTGTCGTACCAGAGCACCTCATCCGGCTGAAGCTGTCTTCCCACGCCGGAGAGTGCGCTCTCCGGCCTTTTTTAGTTATTGACAAAGACGCCGTTTCTTTATACAATAAAAACAATTCATTGGAAAGCAGGCAAAATCATGAAAAAGACGGATGTTCTGATCATAGGCGCCGCTTCTTCGGGCGCCTACCTTGCGAAGCTTCTCGCGGAGCGCGGATATGCCGTAACGGTCATAGACAAGCTGTCGAAAGAAAAAATCGGTACAAAATATGATATTTTCCATATAGAGACCAAAGAATTCGAGCATTTCGGCATTCCGCGTCCCGTAAAAGGGGATCCTGCATGGGCGTTTGAATTCAGCAGGGAACAGACTGCGGACCCGATGGACCGCTATCCGAAGGAAGGATATAATCCGAAGGTCGGCCTGCATATGCATGAGTATACCGTTCTGATGGACGAATGGGCGGAGAGCTTCGGCGCACAGATCGTTTATGAAGCGGAATTCCGGGAGTTTGTTTTTGATGAAGGCAGGATCATCGGTGCAAAATATAAGCGCCGCGGCAGGATCAACCGGATCGACGCTTCGGTCGTTGTGGATTGCTCCGGGATTCCGGCGGTCGCAAGGCGCGCGCTGCCGGACGGTTACGGCATTGAGAAGTTTCCGCTTGCGGGGGACGATATGTTCTACGTCGTTCTGCGATACGTGCATCTGAACCGGGAAGCGGACAGAGTGACGGAATACTCCCGCGGATGGCCTTACTTTAAATCATGGATTGCGCCCTGTCAGGATCCGGAATGCGCGATTGTCGGCATCGGCGCCTGTCATAGCTTTGAAAACGCGGATCGGATTTACGGAGAAATGCTGCGTTCCATATCGCTTCCGGAGCACGAGCTTCGATATATCGAACGCGGCGTTACGCCCTACCGCCGTCCGCCGTACAGCTTTGTCGGAGACGGTTTTGTCGTTTCCGGCGACGCCGCCTGTCTCACAAAGCCCATCAACGGCGAAGGCGTCACCTCCGGCATGGTGCATCTCGGGATCGTTGCCGCAACGCTGGATGAAGCGTTGAAAAACGGAGACACTTCAAAGAAAGCGTTATGGAAAATCAATACGGAATACAACAAAATGCAGGGTGCGGATTTTTCCTTTTTGAGGGCGCTGCTGACCGGCGTGGTCAACGCGGCGAGCTTTGACGAGTTTGAATATGCTTTCGAGAGCGGCATGATCTCCGACGAACTGCTTTCCGCAGGGGCAGAGGGCGGAGAATTCGCCCCGGCGCCGGGGGTTCTTCTGAACGCCGCGTATCAGATGCTTTCCGGAATCGTATCAGGCAGGGTTTCGAAAAAGACCGCGTTAAAAAATGCGGCCGGGATCAAAGCGCTGTATCTTGCGTTTCCCGATACGCCGGAGCGCTACGCCCGCTGGTGCCTTGAGGCGGAAAAGCTCTGGAAAAAGATCGGAAAGCTGCGCTGACTGATTCCATTGACCGATTTGTTATGGACGCCGAAAATTCTCAGGAGTTTTCGGCTTTTTTTTCAGATTCTCTTTACTTTATTTCTGTTTTGTGTTATACTGCGTTAGAACATTTGTTTGAGGTCATGCGATATGGATCAGTTTATTTTACATTCTCCGTTCAAGCCGATGGGGGACCAACCGAAGGCGATCGACGATCTGGTCAACAGCGTCAACAGCGGCGCCGCGGAACAGACGCTGCTCGGCGTCACCGGGTCCGGCAAGACGTTTACCATGGCGAACGTGATCGCGCGGCTCAACCGTCCGACGCTGGTTCTTGCGCACAACAAAACCCTTGCGGCGCAGCTTTGCTCCGAATTCCGGGAATTCTTTCCCGAAAACGCGGTCGAATATTTTGTATCATATTACGATTACTATCAGCCGGAGGCATATATCCCGACAACGGACACCTATATCGAGAAAGACAGCTCGATTAATGACGAGATCGACAAGCTGCGGCATTCGGCGACCTCCGCGCTTTCCGAACGCAGGGACGTGATTATTGTTGCGAGCGTTTCCTGCATATACTCCCTCGGAGACCCGATCGATTATAGAAATATGGTGATCTCTCTGCGTCCGGGGATGCGGAAGGACAGAGACGAACTGATCAAAAAGCTGGTTGAAATCCAGTATGAACGAAACGATATCAATTTTGTGCGAAACAAATTCCGCGTCAAGGGCGATACGGTCGAGATATTCCCGGTGTATACCGACGAATACGCGATCCGCGTTGAATTTTTCGGCGATGAAATTGACCGGATCAGCGAAATCAACCCGCTGACCGGAAAAGTCAATTGTATTCGGACGCACGTTGCGATCTACCCGGCGTCCCATTACGTCGTCGGCAGAGAAAAGCTGGAAGCCGCCATCGTTGATATTTATAACGAGATGCTCGAATGCGAGGCGGCGTTTCAGAAGGAAGGAAAGCTGATCGAAGCGCAGCGCATCCGTCAGCGCACGGAGTACGATATTGATATGCTGAGGGAAACCGGGTTTTGCAAGGGAATCGAAAACTATTCCCGCGTCATGAGCGGCAGAGAACCCGGGTCGCCGCCGTTTACGCTTTTGCATTACTTCCCGAAGGATTTCCTTCTGTTTGTGGACGAAAGCCATGTTACGCTGCCGCAGGTGCGGGCGATGTACGGCGGAGACCGCTCCCGGAAGGAAAGCCTTGTGAATTTCGGCTTCCGTCTTCCGTCCGCGTTTGATAACCGTCCTCTGACCTACGACGAGTTTTATCAGACGACGGGACAGAAGATCTTTGTCAGCGCGACGCCGGGAGATTTTGAGCGGCAGAAGAGCGCCGTGATCGCGGAACAGGTGATTCGCCCCACGGGACTTCTCGACCCGGATATTTCCGTCCGCTCGACTGACGGGCAGATGGAGGATATCATCAGCGAGATCAATCTGCGCATCGAGCGAAACGAGCGCGTTCTTGTCACGACCCTCACGCGGAAGATGGCGGAGAATCTGACGGAATATCTTGAAAAATTCGGTATCCGCGTCCGGTATCTTCATTACGACGTTGATACCTTGGAACGTATGGAAATCATCCGCGATCTTCGCCTCGGAGAATTCGACGTGCTGGTCGGCATCAACCTTCTGCGGGAAGGGCTCGACATCCCGGAGGTATCGCTGGTCGCGATCCTCGACGCGGATAAGGAGGGGTTCCTTCGTTCCGAAACGTCGCTGATCCAGACCATCGGCAGAGCGTCGAGAAACGCCTCGGGCCAGGTGATCATGTACGCGGATACCGTGACGCCTTCCATGGAGCGGGCGATCAAAGAGACGCTGCGTCGGCGGAAAAAACAGATGGAGTTTAACGAAGCAAACGGGATTGTTCCGCAGACGATCAAAAAAGACGTCCGTGACATTCTGGAGATTTCGACGAAGGAAGAGACCGATAAAAAGACGAATAAGAAATTGTCAAAGAAAGAAAAAGAAGAGCTGATCGCTAAGCTTACCAAAGAGATGCAGGCCGCAGCGAAAATTCTGGAATTCGAGCACGCGGCTTATCTCAGGGACAGGATCGAGAAGTTGAGGCAGGGGAAATAAGTGGCACAAAAAAATCTTGTTGTAAAAGGCGCGAGAGAAAACAACCTGAAAAATATCGACGTAACAATCCCGAGAGACAAGCTGGTCGTGTTCACCGGCTTGTCCGGTTCCGGTAAATCATCTTTGGCTTTTG
>CACYHJ010000446.1 GCA_902774165.1 Oscillospiraceae bacterium | reverse complement strand
GCGCCGGGTCGAACCGGTAGGTCCCGATGTTCGGCAGATGGGCTTTGTCCGCAAAGATGAAGCAGTCGTTTGCGGGAAGCTCGCCGATCGAGGAATGCCAGGGTTCCTCCACATACCCGCCGCTGACGGGGACAAGGTCGCCCACGTAGCTGCTCCAGCCCGTGGCGGTCCAATAGGGAACGTCGAACCCGATCTCCCGGGCGATCCGGGTAAGAGATCGGATATGTCCGTCGCCGCCTCCCGGCCCGCCGTTTGAGTACTCGTTCTCGATCTGGATGCCGATCACCGGACCGCCGTTTTTCAGAAGGTCTCCTTCGACCTGAACGAACAGCGACGCCCAGAACCGGCGCACCGCGTCAAGGTAATCCGGGTCGTCCGTGCGCAGCCGCCATCCCGTTTCGATCAGCCAGTCCGGGAATCCGCCGTGACGCGCCTCCCCGTGGCACCAGGGACCGGGACGCAGAAAAGCGAGCAGCCCGACTTCTTTGCACAGAGTTAAAAACGTATGGATATCGCGGTCGCCGTCCCAGCGGATCTCGCCGCGCCGGTCCTCGTGGTGGTTCCAGAAAAGATAGGTCGACACGATCTCCACGCCGCCGGCCTTCATTTTTTCCAGTTCTTCCTTCCAGTATCCGCAGGGGTAGCGGGAAAAATGGAATTCTCCCATCACCGGCAGCCATGGCCGCCCGTCCCGCGTCAGATATCGCTCGTTCAGACTGTATTTCGTCATTGCAGTTCCCCACGCTTTCGTTCGGATTGTCTGTTTTTATTATAGCACGGATTCTTCCGTTTGCAAGGCTTTTCGTCCCGCGCTGCCGCAAATAATCAGCCCCGCAGGAGCGTCTTCATTCCTTCATTGGCCCCGCAGGGGCGACTTCATTCCGCCAAACAAAAAAAACGCCTTTCGGCGTTTTTTGTTTGGCTAAAGATTGCTATTTTGACAAAATTGGGGTAATCGTTAAACTTCACACCCTACAACAACTCAGATAGAGAGGAATGATGTACTTTGTAAAACTATATGTGTATCATCGCCCAAAAGGGCGCTTTTTAAGGTGGTGTCGATTAAAATGACACAAACAAATTGCATTTAAAAATCAATCATAGATTTATTGTTTGTGATTATCAATACCAAGCTGCCATTCCTTTTTTCGGTATCTGTCCCTTATTCAAATACTCTGATATTTTTTTAACTGCATGATCACTATAAAACACATAGTGGACCGGTTCAGTAACCATTTCTACGAAATCCGTACCTCCTCGTTCTCGTTCCATCCGGTTTATTGCTTCTGCCATTTCATTCAGTTCTTCCGGAGGAATATCTCTTTCCCAATCCACCTCTGCAAGTTCTGAAATGTTCTTGCTGTGAGCGTATTGCGCTTCATGGATGTTCGCGCCAACCGATGTGCCTGCTCGCGCAAGTTGATCGGTCATATAAGAACTTTTCGGCGCAGTAACGCCGTCTATCAGATTGACAATCGCAACGGCAAAATCAAAAGACAGATCAAGAAGCTTGTTATCGGACATTGTTATCACCCTTTAACGATTATAAAAAATGGAAATGCTTCTGTCAATGATATATCGTTGCGCGATATGATATACGGCTTACGCCGTATGATATATTGCTCCTTTGTCGCAATATGATATGATATCCGTTCCGTTCATACGCCGCAGGCGTATATCATCCCCGAAGGGGATATCATACCGAAGGTATATCACCCGTTCCGGCAGGAACGGATATCATTGCAAAAGCGCCCTTTCGGGCGCTTTTGCTTGGCGGAGAGCAAGGGATTCGAACCCTCGAAACCGCTTTGACGGTTTACACGATTTCCAATCGTGCTCCTTCGACCAGCTCGGACAACTCTCCACAGATCAAATGAATGCGTCGTGTTCAGACGACTCAGTTATTATACACAATTGAATCGAAAAAATCAAGCCCTTTCGGGATTTTTTTTCCGAAAGGGCCGGACTTTTTGTTTTATTTTCCGTTTTTGGTTGAATTTCCGGGATCCGGACGCGGTTACTGCTCCTTCTCAAACAGCTCGCCGCGCAGATCGATGGGACGGAATTCGGAGGTTTCCTTGTTCTCGAACACGTATTCGCCCAGGTCGATTCTGGCAAAATTATGCGGCGCTCTGCGTTCACTGAGCGGCGGCTCCTGCATATAATCCGGACCGTAGACATAGCTCAGATATGGGGCCGGGTCGCAGGGGATCGGTGCCATGAAGCCGTCCTCAAAGGGAATACGCTTCGTCGTTTTCATCTCTTCGCCTGGAATCATCGCGGTTCGGATGATTTTACCGGTACTGTCGATTACCTTGTCGGAGCCCTCTGTATTTTTAAATATGATGAGGGACTTTTCAACC
>CACYHJ010000445.1 GCA_902774165.1 Oscillospiraceae bacterium | reverse complement strand
GCTTTCTTTGATCACGCGCTTGCTGTATTGGGTGCGGCGGTCGTCCCGTTTGATTTCCACAATGAATCCCCTGCCTGTTCTTTCCTCAACATTGTGTTTATAATACCACAGGCTGCAAAAAAAAGCAAGCCGCCCGCCGGTTTTAGTATGTGTCAAGTAGGAGTTGGCAAAATTATTCCATATGGTTAAGTATGGTTATTTGAGTTGTATTTTTTCAGATCTCACTCAACGGTTTCAGAGAGGAAATCTGTTTCAGCCATTTGATATTCGGAAGTGTTGCAGCGTGCTCCGGCGTATATCCATGCCCGACTTTTTTCTGAACCTTTGCGGCAGAGAATGGGGTGTTTTCAATCGTTCTTTGTGTTGCTTGGGGTTCCGGTTCTCTTTTTCCGAAAATACATTCCATTCCGGTCGTATGGTATGCGCACAGAATGGATGCCAGATGATTTGCGCCGTTGATGCTCCAGTTTGCTCTGCGGCCTTTCATGCGGTTTCCGATCAGCGTAAACACATTGCTTTCCATGCTCCCGAGCCGGGCATGATGGATCACTCCCGGTTCCCGTGTCGGTGGTATATCAATTCCTCTGTCGTAGTAATCAACCAGGGCATCCTGATTGTTTTTGTAATACAGGTACAGTTCCTTCAATTTTGCTTCTTTTATCGGGTCTTCTTCCGAATTGATCATTGCTTCCAGATATGTCATTACATCTTCGATTTTCCCTTGGTACAGCATTTCTCTGATGCTCTTCGCAGCTTCTTTATCGCTCACACATTCTGTGATCTTCTTGTTCCTGTGGTATTTGTCCAACACGCTGATACAGGCGACGTCCGGTCTCTTTTGTATCCACTGCGCTCCGTCTCCGTTGATCACGCGCAGCTCGATCTCGTCTACGTTGAATCTGCTGCCGACAAGCCCTTCTTTGTTCCGTTTGAACTCCGCAGATCCTTCAAACGCCGCATACGCCAATTTGTTGCTCAGTGTTCTGCGCTTCTTCTTGTCTTTCCCGATTTCCCAGCGCACACCGTCATATGCGATCCCAACCTTCATTTCTCTTGCGGGTCCGTATTCTTCGCGGGATTTCCCCTGCAAATTCAGCCATATACCGTCGTTTTCTTCATACAATATCTTGCTTTCGATCGCTCCGACGCCTTGATTCCGTTCCGCCTCTTGCGCATATCGGCTTATCCGTTTCCGCTGTGTTTCTCCGATCCCCTGTACGATATCCCATACACCCTGCGCACTGATGCTCAATCCTGTCATCTCCGTGATTCTTTTCGCCGCCCCTCGGTAGGTTCCTTCCATTACACTTTGCGCCGCCATTTCACAGATATCCGTCGCAACGCACCCGATCCGGCTGATCTCCTTTTCTTCATCCAGCAGGTATACGCATCTCTCGTGCTCCGGATCGGCTCTGTCCACGTATACGTTGCGCCTGTACTCTATCGGGCCGAGCCACGTCTTTACGCAGCTTTTCCTTTTCCCTTTGCTCCGGTACCGTTTCTTATCGCGCGTCTCTCGCAGCTCTTCATCCCATTCCTCCAGCGCGTTTACTACGATTTCCCGGCCGAGCTGCAGAACGCTTTCTCTGACAGTTGCGATCAATCCTTCAAAATTTTCAATTTTTTCCTTGTCAAATTCGATTTGTAATGTTATCATCTTCTTGGTTACCTGCTTTCGTATGTTGTTTCCCAAATTCATACTATCACACGGTAACCGGGAGAGCAAGCTTTTTGCCCTCCCTTTTTTTCTGCAATCCGTCCGCCACCCTTGCCTCCGGTTCCGAATCTTAGAACTGTTCTTTTGCCAACGATAATTTTACAGTAAGCCGGTTTTACGAAAAAAATTCGGTGATCTCGGCGCCGGGGTAATAGTGCGCGGCGATCTCGGCGCAGGTTTTGCCCTGCCGCGCCATGTAATCGGCCCCGTATTGCGACATGCCCACCCCATGGCCGTAGCCCGTGACCTCAAACACGAAGCTCTCGCCGTTAAAGCGCAGCGAAAAGGCCGCCGAGCGCAGCGAAAACGCGCGGCGCACCTCGAGCCCGGTGAACGTTTTTCCGCACAGCTCCGCCGAAAGCACGGTGCCGGAATCGGAGCATTTTACCGTTCCGATCCATTTTTCGGGCGGCTCTTCGGCCGCGGGCAACGAAAGCGCCTTCAGAAAAGCCTCGGGCGAAGCATACTCGCGCGAGGAAAAGCCCGGCGAAAGCCTGTCTCCCTCGCTCTCGCACGGCACGAGGTAAGGTATTGCTTTGCCCCACACGTTTTCGGCCGATTCGGTACGCCCGGGCGAAACGGCGTGAAAGGCGGCAAGAATGGGCTCGCCGCCGTAAGTGATAGCCAGCGGCAGAACCGCATCCACCGCGTCGGCTATTTTATTATAATACGTATCGTA
>CACYHJ010000444.1 GCA_902774165.1 Oscillospiraceae bacterium | reverse complement strand
GCTGCGGCTTTTTCGGCTTCGGTTCGGTCAAGCTCGTCCAGCCGTTCCTCAAACCGTTTGCGTTCGATGAGCCTGCGCGGGCTTTGGTCGGTTGTTCTGACGAGGCAAACGTGCCGCCGCAATTGACGGCACTATTTAAGTGAATGCTTAAAAATCACAAGAAATATCGTTCTGAATAATATACTTCCCGTTATTCTTCCTAGTGAGCATTTTGATAGCATCTGTTATCAGTGATGTGAGTTTAGACCTTGTTGCTTCATCCGGACACCCGATATAGCGAAACTCGTGATCGCTGTCTGTAAAAAAGGTGTCATACAGATCACTGACTGCCATAAAAGCATCAGTAAGTTGCTGATCATCATTCCATTCGGGCGGATTGTCGTTATCGATAATCTCATCATCTTCATCATATAACCAAAGCGGGTATGTATTGTATTCAAGCAACAAACGAATTTTCTTAATCATAATTATTACTCCTTCATGCTCCTCGGATTTGCCCCAACGATATAACCGTTGTTGCTAACTTGAACGGCGATACGTTGTTTTTTTCCATTATAAGTGAACTCGTAGATGGTACGGGGAGGGCTCTTTTTTCCTTGGGTGCCGACAACATTCCCCTGATAAACCGCTTCTAAGACATAGTTTGGGATGTTCTCATTTGAAATACCCTTCCCGTTAAATTGGGAACCGTGCTCTTTGATAATGTGATGAAGCCCTGAAGCATCGTCGCCTGTTTCAAGCCATACAATTTTGCCGGTAGGATCACGAGTTATCATAACGACTTTGTTCAGAGATATCTTATCGCCGTTGGCGATGCGATTTTATAGAAAAAAACTTGCACCTCACAAACGTGTAGCCCTGTCCGCGCAGGACGAATCCGTCCACTTGAGAAGATCGCTGCCGCCGATCTCCTTTATCTCAAAGCCTATTCTCGATTGATGATTGTATGATGATCTTCATCTACCGGCTCGCACCATTCGGTTTTGGTGTTCTCTCCGGGTATTTCCTGCGCGATATGCTGGAACCAGCTGTCCCCGGCAGCGCCGTGCCAGTGCTTGACGTTTGCCGGAATATTCCGTAGCTGCCGAGCCACGCCGCCATCCGGCCGCCTCTGACGCAGGGCCGCGTCGGCTGTTCGTGATAACGAAGCCGCCTCATCAGAGACGGCCCGATAATATGCGAAGTTATTTATTGACGACGTCTCTTATCTTATTGACGACGTATCCTATCGCGCCCGAAAGGACGGAGCAGATCTTCATAAGAAAGTACCGTATTTTTGCGAAGAAGTCGTTCTTGACCTTTACGTTGAGCAAAACGCTTTTCGCGAGCTCGCTGCCGTCTTTGCCGATCAGCTTTGCCTGGACTGAGTAGTCATCGGTCGGGCCTTTGACGGTGCAGCTGACGCCCGTGCCGGCGAGTTGTCCGTTCACGAACCACTGTATTCCGGCTCCATCAGGCAGATCGGTGATATCGGCCGTGAAGACGTGTTCTTCTTTGTAGCCGATGACGGTTTCCCCGGTGTGATCTTTGATGCCGATCGTGTATGGAACGCCGACGGAAGGCGGATCTGCATCTTTTGCGGGTTCGCCCAATTCGATGTAAAAAAACAGAGTGCCGCCGTTGAAAGCGCCTGCCTCATCCCATCCTGCCGCTTCCGGGGTGGCGTAGACTGTGACTTTTCCGGTACCCGCGTCGATTTTATCTGCGGCTCTTATGCGAAAAACGATATCGCCTTGCGCGTCGCGGTTCATTTCGGTGATGTTGAGCATATTATTGAATACAGTCTCTGTACCGTCCATGTCAACAAATTTTGCGTCTTTAACGTTCAGTGGGAGCGGATATGCTTCATCGGGCGATATGTCTGCCGTTTCCAAAGCCCGGTCAACGTTGCGGATGATAACGCCGATCTCTTCCATGGAGCCATTGGATCCCATCCTCGGGTCAGCCAGGATCGGCGAGATTTTGTATTCAACGGCGAAGTTCCCGTTATCGTCGATGCGGGTCTCTTCGCCTTGGAACACTTCTCCGTTCCCGTTCACGAAATAGGGTGAGGCGCACAGCGCGTAGTACGCGTCGTTTTTATCCGGATCGATCAGACTGGGGTAGACCACCTCGGTCAGATTGACAGCCGATGCCGTCATTGCCGATGCCAACGCCGCTGCTGCAGCCAGGATGACCGCGAGAACTCTTTTTGCCTTCATATCCCGTTCCTCCGTTCGCATGTATTCCTCCGTCGTTTGACGCGATCGTTTCCTTATAAATTATATATTGTGATCGGGGTCATGTCAATTCTTTTGCGTTTTCGACTACAAAATCACCTCCAAATTTTAAGCCGATTATACCAGATATAATAGCTAAAATACTTAAAACAACTGATAAAATAATTATTATTTTATT
>CACYHJ010000443.1 GCA_902774165.1 Oscillospiraceae bacterium | reverse complement strand
ACAGGATCAGGCAGATCATCTTTTTCATATAATACCTCCAATTGAATTATTATTAGCTATTATATATAATATCAAAAAATGTTCCGGATAACATCGTCACTAATGATGATTTCCCGCCGGAATCCGTCCAAATCGTACGAAGAAAACGAAAAAGAGGCCTGTGATCTCAGACCTCTCAACTGCGGCAGCGCCGTTATTTCTTTGAATACCGATCAATGATCTTCTGACGGATGATCTTTCTGGTGGAATTCTTTTCCATCTCTTTATCCACAAGAACGACGTCCTGAATTTTCTTATAACTGGGAAGCTTCTTATTCAGCGCGGAGATATCCTGCCTGTAGGTTTCCTCGATTTCTTCCTTCGTTTTGTCGGGGAACTGCGCCGGGTCGATATAGGTCACCGCGCAGATGACCTTCTGTTCTCTGCCCAGGATCTCTCTCGTCGCCTCGATCGCCACCACCTCGGTGACGTAACCGATGTTGTCCATGATCTGGAATTCAAGATCCTCCGGGAAAATGTTTTCACCGTTTTCGAGAATGATCAGATTCTTCTTTCTGCCGCTGACAAACAGCTCGTTTTCCGCCGTCAGTCTGCCGTAATCGCCGGTTTTGAACCAGCCGTGCTCAAAGGACGCCGCGGTGGCTTCCGGATCTTTATAATAGCCGGAGAACACGTTGTCGCCCTGGATCCAGATCTCCCCGATGCCGTCGTCGTCGGGATCCGCGATATAGACCTTGCTGCCGGGCAGCGGCGTACCGGCGGATTCCGGCGTATACTCCGCGTGCATATTCAGCGTGTGGGAGGGCGAGGATTCCGTCATGCCGTAACCGTTATAGATCCGGAAGCCGAAGTCGCCCATGCCGGTCATATACTCCGCTCTCGACGGCGCTCCGCCGCAGGAAAGCGTGGGGAATTTACGGACACAGAAATTCTTCTGAATCGTCTTGAACAGAACCGGACGCAGGTCGATTCCCCGCTCGGCGCGCATTTTATTGCTGAACGCCACCAGCTTTTTGAGAATCTCTTCCCTGCCCTGCTTTCTCGCGTTCGCCCAGATGCCGGCATACAGGCCTTCGATCACCATCGGCACCACCGCCATGGCCTCGGGCTTGAATTCCAGCAGGTTTTTCTGAATATTCTTCAGGCTGTCGTTGATATAGATGACAGCGTTCATATAAAGGGCGGTGAAGCAGTTGCAGCACAGCTCGTAAACGTGGTTCATCGGCAGCACGGAGAAGGAGGAATACTCGGTGGGGATCGTGGCGATCAGCTTCTCCACATTTGCCATCAGGTTGCGGTGGGAAAGCATAACGCCCTTGTTCGCGCCGGTGGTGCCGGAGGTGAAAAGGATGCACATCATCTGCTCCGGGTCGATTTTCGCGTCGATGTATTCTCTGTTCCCGGCCGCCAGCAGCGCCTTCCCCTTTTCGATCAGCGCGTCGATGTTGATGAACCGCTCGTCCTCATCGTCGCGGTACATGGTGAAGGCGTGGCGGAATTCCGGCACTGCCTCCATATGCTTTTTGACTGTTTTAAAATAAGGCTTGGTACAGAACACGGCTTCGCAATCGGCCTTCGAGATCAGCCGGCTGAGCGTTGCGTCGTCCAGCTCCTTATCCAACGGAACGGCAACGCCCACACCGCAGGCGACCGCGAAGAACGCCACCAGCCAGTCGTAGGAATTCGCGGCAAGAATCGCAATATGCTTGCCTTTATAGCCCATGTCGATCAGCGCGGTGCCCAGCGCGTCGATTTTTTCTTTGAATTCAAGGTAAGTGTGCGCCACGGGCAGTCCCTTTTCACGGTCCACCACGCACACGTTCTCGCCGAAGGCGCGATGGGCGCGCAGAAGAAGGTTTTTCAGATCCGTGACCCTGCCCTGCGCGATGATCGCGCGGCGGATCATCGTAATCTCCGCCATCTCCCGTTTCGTGATGCGGAAGGTCCAGTCTTTTCTCTGTGTTCCTTTCATATACGATCCCTCACTCGATAATATTCTTGATCTCGCCGATGGTCATTTCAGGGTTGTCGATCCCCGCGAGGATCGCCTTGAGCATGTTTCTGTGCAGGTCGTCGATCTGGTCGGTGCGGATGCGGTTGATGCGGTGCATATAGGTGCAGACGACGCTCATGGTTTTTGCGTCGGGATAGACGAAGGTATAGAGCGGCATCACATATCTGCCGATGCAATAGCCCTTGTATTCGATATCGTAATCCCCGCCGGAGATCATGGGCAGCCAGGTATACATCATAAAGGACGGCGCCTGCGAGATTTTCAGGCCGTACATCGCCCGCTCCATCGCAAAGGCTTCCACATAGGGATAGGTCATATGCCGGTAAAGCGAATTGCGGACGGAGTCAAGCTCCGTGAGCATCTCCTTGAAGGTATCCCAGTTC
>CACYHJ010000442.1 GCA_902774165.1 Oscillospiraceae bacterium | reverse complement strand
AGCTTGATGGTCTTGCTCTTGCCGGTGGTGCCGCCGCCGTTGAGATAAACGGCGATATCGTCGCCGTTGCGCACGCAGGGCGTAACGGATTTATGCATGCCGATCGCGTCTCTGTAATAAGTCGCCTTTTTGAACTTCGGGAATACGGTTTTGATCAGCTTTTCACCGACCTTTGTCCCGGCGCCCTTCAGGCCCTCGGAATAATCGGAAGAACAGCAGACGATGCAGGGAAGCCCGGAATCATTGATGGTTTTGACGTGATCCTTCGACAGCAGATCGAGGATCATAACGCCCTTGGCGTTGACGTCGTTCAGTGTTTCACGCAGGTATTCGGTGGACATCAGCGGATGCACGATATTCGCGATGACGCCGATCTGGCTCAGAGCGTAGAAGGCGACGATGCCCTGCACGGTGGTGGTCATGAAGACCGTGTAGACGTCGCCGGGCTTCAGGCCGAGTTCCGTCTGAAAATACCCGGACAGCGCGTCAATATCCGCAAAGATCTGCGACTTCCGATACTTCACACCGAAGTGCTGCATCATGTAAACGTCGTCATAGATCCCCGTGCAGGTTTTCAGATACTCATAACAATTGAAATTTTCAACTTCAGGCAGCATGTTTCATTTTTCCTCTCAGATAAACGACTTTATGATTATAATATCGACAAATATATTTATAGCATACAAGAACCCTTATTTTTTTAAAAATCCATGAACATATAATTAACATATTGTGTTCACAGATTATTAAATCTTATGACAAACCGTATAACATTTATACCGTCCGATCAACCGTTCAACATCTGAACAATCTGTCTTGCGACGTAGACGCCGCTGGCGGACGCGTGGGAAAGGGAATGGGTCACGCCGCTGCCGTCGCCGATGATGAACAGGCCGGGATAATTCGTCTGAAGGTGCTCGTCCAGCCTGACCTCCATATTATAAAATTTGACCTCAACGCCGTAAAGCAGCGTATCATCGTTTGCGGTCCCGGGCGCGATTTTATCCAGCGCATAGATCATCTCGATGATTCCGTCGAGGATCCGTTTCGGCAGCACAAGGCTCAGATCACCGGGCGTCGCGGAAAGCGTCGGGCGGACTCTCCCCTCTTCGATCCGGCTGCGGGTGCTGCGGCGGCCCCGCTCAAGGTCGCCGAATCTCTGCACGATGACCCCGCCGCCCAGCATATTCGAAAGACGCGCGATGCTCTCGCCGTAGCCGTTGCTGTCGCGGAACGGCTCGGAAAAATGCTTTGATACCAGCAGGGCGAAATTCGTATTCTCGGTTTTTTTCTCCGGATCCTCAAAGCTGTGCCCGTTCACGGTCACGATGCCGTTGGTATTCTCGTTGACGACAATGCCGTTGGGGTTCATGCAGAACGTGCGCACATTATCCTCGAATTTTTCGGTTCTGTATACGATTTTGCTCTCATACAGCCGGTCGGTCAGGTGCGAAAAGATCACCGCGGGGATCTCGACACGCACCCCCAGGTCCACACGGTTGGAGCTGGTTTCGATCCCGAGATCGCGGCAGGTTTCCTCCATCCACTTGCTGCCGCTTCTGCCGACGGAGGCGATACAGTACCTGCAGCGGACGGCGTCGTCCCCGTATTTTACAAGATAGCCGTCGTCCTCCGCCGAGATTTTCTCCACCGGCGTTCTGAAATAAAAGTCGACCTTTTCAGACAAATGGCTGTAAAGATTCTGCAATACGACGTAGTTGATATCCGTGCCCAGATGCCGGACGGAAGCGTCCAGCAGCGTCAGCTTGTTCTGCATGCAGAGCTTTTTGAACTCGCTGCCGGCGGTGGAATACATTTTCGTGCCCTCCCCGCCGTAGGCAAGGTTGATCTCGTCCACGTAATGCATCAGTTCAAGGGCCTTATTTCTGCCGATATGCTCATACAGCGTACCGCCGAAATCGTTGGTGATATTGTATTTTCCGTCAGAGAAAGCCCCGGCGCCGCCGAAGCCGGTCATAATGGCGCAGACGGGACAGCCGATGCAGGATTTCACCTTATCCCCGTCGATGGGACAGCGGCGTTTCTCCAGCGGGTTTCCCGTTTCAAACACGGCAATTTTGAGGTCAGGCGCGCTTTTGACAAGCTCATAAGCGGAAAAAATGCCCCCGGGGCCTGCGCCGATAATTACAACGTCATACGCTTTCATATTCTGTTTCCTTTCATTCTTCATGACAGACGCGTCAGTTTTATGCATAAAAAGGATCGGACCCGGATCGACAGACCGGGGTATCATTGCAAAAGACGCCTTTCGGCGTCTTTTAAATTGGCCCGCTCGGAGGGATTCGAACCCCCGTTCTTCAGAATCGGAATCTGCTGCGTTATCCAACTGCGCCACGAGCGGAAATATGCGCCGCAAAGCGGCGGTTTATTATAAAAGTGAATCAGACGT
>CACYHJ010000441.1 GCA_902774165.1 Oscillospiraceae bacterium | reverse complement strand
TATCTGAAATTTAAATTGGAGGAACAGATATGGCAAGAGTATATACTTTTTCAGCTGGGCCTTCCATGCTCCCGGAGGAAGTACTTAAGATTGCCGCCGGGGAAATGCTGGATTACCATGGATGCGGGCAGTCCGTGATGGAGATGTCGCACCGTTCAAAAGTGTTTGATGAGATCATCAAGACCGCCGAGACCCTTCTCAGGGAACTGATGAATATCCCGGATAATTATAAGGTCCTGTTTCTGCAGGGCGGCGCTTCCGCACAGTTTTCCGCGATTCCCCTGAATTTTATGAACGGTTCAGGCAAAGCGGACTATATTATTACCGGCCAATGGGCAAAAAAAGCATATCAGGAAGCCCAGAAATACGGCAGCGTCCGCGCTGTCGCGTCTTCTGCGGATAAGACCTTCTCTTATATTCCCAAGACGACGAGAGAGGATTTTGATCCCGAGGCGGATTACGTCTATATCTGCATGAACAACACGATCTACGGCACCGTTTATCATGAGCTTCCGGACACCGGCGATATTCCTCTGATCGCCGATATTTCTTCCTGCTTCCTTTCGGAGCCGCTGGATGTTTCCAGATTCGCCATGCTTTACGGCGGCGCGCAGAAGAACGTCGCGCCCGCAGGGCTCGTCATTGCGATCATCCGTGAGGATATGCTTGGGAAAGCGCGCGACATTACGCCCACCATGATGAATTATCAGATCATGGCGGAGAATAACTCTTTGTATAATACTCCTCCTTGCTATACGATCTATATCTGCAAGCTCGTTCTCGATTGGATCAAAAGCATCGGCGGGCTTTCCGCCATGCGTGAACGCAACGTCAGGAAAGCGGAACTGCTTTACAATTATCTTGATTCCTCCAAGCTTTTCCGCGGGACCGTTGTTCCGGAAGATCGCTCTCTTATGAATGTCCCCTTTGTCACCGACAGCGACGATCTGAACGCGAAATTTGTGAAAGAGGCGGAGAAAGAGGGTTTTGTCAACCTGAAAGGCCACCGTACCGTCGGCGGCATGAGAGCGTCTATCTACAACGCCATGCCCTATGAAGGCGTGGAAAAGCTTGTAGCATTCATGAAGAAATTTGAAGAAGAAAACCTGTAAGGAGACGCCGAAATGTATTATATTCTTACGCTGAACAAAATTTCGTCCAAGGGCACGTCCCTGCTTGACAATGAAAAATACACCTGCTCCGACTCCTGCGCCGATCCGGACGCCGTGCTTGTCAGATCCGCCTCCATGCTCGACAGTGAGTTCGGCCCCGGCCTTCTTTCCATTGCCCGCGCAGGCGCCGGCGTCAACAATATCCCGGTTGACAGATGCACCGAGCAGGGAATCGTCGTGTTCAATACGCCCGGCGCAAACGCAAACGCGGTGAAAGAG
Organism: Oscillospiraceae bacterium; assembly: GCA_902774165.1. GTDB lineage: Bacteria > Bacillota > Clostridia > Oscillospirales > Acutalibacteraceae > RGIG2774. The sequence goes on along the minus strand of CACYHJ010000441.1, from coordinate 1,026 downwards.
CTTGTGATCGCGTCGCTGTTTATGGCTTCCAGAAAAATTGCCGCCGCCATCGACTGGTGCAAAACGCTGAAGGGCGAGGGTGAAAACGTCGGAAAGCATGTCGAAAAAGGGAAAAGCAGCTTTGCAGGTCCGGAGATCGCCGGCAAGACCCTCGGCGTTGTAGGCGTCGGTGCGATCGGCTTTAAAGTCGCGATAGCAGCGAAAGCCCTGGGGATGAAGATTGTCGCGTTTGATAAGTTTATTACTCCCGAGAGGGCCGCAGCGCTCAGCGAGGACAGAATCGTCGATTCTCTCGATGAGCTTCTGGCGGAAAGTGATTATATCACACTTCATGTTCCTTCTCTTCCCGATACCAAGGGAATGATCAACGCCGAATCCCTCGCAAAGTGCAAAGACGGCGTACGAATCCTGAATTTCGCCCGCGGCGATCTTGTGAAGTCCGCCGATCTTTCCGCCGCGCTCGCCGAAGGTAAATGCGCCGCGTATATTACGGATTTCCCCAGCGACGATCTGATCGGGCTTGACGGCGTAACCGCGCTTCCGCATCTCGGAGCTTCCACGCCGGAAAGTGAAGAGAACTGCGCCGTCATGGCGGTGAAACAGACGGTTGATTTCATTGAAAACGGCAATATCGTCAATTCCGTCAATTTCCCGGCGCTTTCCATGGCAAGAAGCGGTAAGACCAGAATCTGCGTCACCGCGGTTGCCGACGTTGCCGACCGGGTAAAAGCTCTGCTGCAGGATTCTCTTTGCTCCGCCTCCGGCATGAAAAAGGGATTCTATATGATCGTTGATACCGACTGCGGTTTTGATGCGGAAAAGATCAAAGCCATCGACGGCGTTACGGGCGTAAGAGTAATCGGCTGATCCACTTGACAAAACCGGATCTGTATCGTATAATAGATTTATCAATTTTGTTTTAGGAGACTTTACCATGAAAAGAATCAATACTCTCAATACCCGCGATCTTTCCAAGAGCGTTAAGAACGGCGGCTGCGGCGAATGCCAGACGTCCTGCCAGTCCGC
>CACYHJ010000440.1 GCA_902774165.1 Oscillospiraceae bacterium | reverse complement strand
AATAAATATATCTTTTTTATCATTAAAATATTGATAAATTATACCAGTAGAAACTCCAGCAAATTCAGCAATATCAGGTGTTGTTGTGTTGTAGTATCCGTTTTCGCACATAAGCTCAAAACCTTTTTCAATTATTTTATTTCTTTTTTCAATAGACCTTTTTTGTGTAGGCATTCTAGTATCTGACATGGTTTCACCTCACTTAAATTCACGTACACGGTACTGACTGACTGTGGGCAGAATCCCGGAATTGTTGCTGTACTCCGGAAGCTGCATATAGCGGAACTCTTCCGGCGCGTCGGTGACCGTGCCCTTCATGGTCAGGAAATCCCTTACATGCGGAAGATCCTCCGGGCGCTTCGAAAGACCGTATTCCTGCTGAAGGACCCGGGCGGCATAGTTCTGATACTCCTCCACATACTCCGAGGCCTGAGCGGTGATGTCCTCCGGAACGGCACAGAGGCCTTCAGCCTGATACAGGGCCTCGTTATAACGGCAGATTTTTCCGATTTTCAGCTTCACGCGGCCGAAGCCATAGGGCTTTCCGCCGCCGAGCTGAAACAGCTCGACGAACTTCAAGCCGTCCCGGAGACGCTCTTCGGCGTCGGCGGAACGGCGATGACCGCCAACAAGATCGACCGGGTGTTCATCCCCAGGGACGGGGAAGAGCTCTGCGTGGCGGTGCTGATGCAGGAGTTCGAGGTCCCGACCGACGGCATCATGCAGATCAACTCCGGCGGCGACTGGTATTGGTGCGTCCGCGTCAACGGGCTGCTCGTTTACGACAAGATGGCGGGCAACAAGAAACCCCCCACCACCAGCAATTATGGCTACTTCGTCCCCGTCCGCAAGGGCAAAAACGTGATCGCCGTCGTGCTGAAGTCGGGCACCAAAAGCTGGATGTGGGGCTGCGGCAGGCGCAAGGCCCGCGATCCCGTCCGCAGCATCGCCGCCCGGATCAAGGAGATGCGCGACACTCCCGTCGGCTGGCAGAAGGGCAAAAACCGCATCAGGCCGGAGGGCAGGGCGATCTTCCTCGACCGCTACGGGGTCCGGAGCGACATCGACCTGCGCAGTGACGGCGAGTGCTGGGGCATGACCGGTTCGCCGCTCGGGCCGAGTGTGAAGTGGTTCCACTATTCCAGTTCCGCCTACGCCGGGATGCATACCGACCGCGGACGCGCCGCCTTCGCCAAAGTCTTCCGGGTGTTTCTGGACGAGAAGAACTATCCCGTGATCTTCCACTGCATCGCCGGGCAGGATCGCACCGGCGCGGTGGCGTTCATATTGAACGGACTGCTCGGCGTCGCCGAGGAGGAACTTTACCTCGACTGGGAAGCGACCGGCTTCTGGAACAAGAATCCCACGCTCAATCACGCCGCGCGTCTCGACAAATTGGTCGCCGGGTTCCGCAAACTGCCGGGAAAAGATCTTAACGAGCAGATCGAAAACTATGTGCTTTCCTGCGGCTTCACGCGGGAAGACATCGAAAAATTCCGCAGCATCATGCTGGAAAAAAGATGATTTTTAAACCACGAAATACACGAAACACACGAAAATGGAGATAGGGAGTTGACCATGCCGCAAAAAGACAATCACCGGAGGATCGAATACAGCCGCAGTCAGCCCGAGTTCCTGAACATGGACGCCTGGCGCGTCATGCGGGTGATGGGCGAGTTCGTGGAATCCTTCGACTACATGGCGCGCATTCCGGAGATGCTGGTGTCGGTCTTCGGTTCGGCGCGGGTCAAGGCGGGTTCCCAAGATTACGAGTCCGCGCGCGAGGTCGGGCGGCGGCTGGTCGAAGCGGGTTACGGCGTCATCACGGGCGGCGGTCCCGGCATCATGGAGGCGGCGAGCCGCGGCGCCTTCGAGGCGAAGGGGCGTTCGGTGGGGCTGAACATCGAACTGCCGATGGAGCAGAAGCCCAATCCGTACCAGACCAACTCGCTGTCGTTCCGTTATTTCTTCATCCGCAAGGTGTGTTTCCTGAAATACTCGACGGCGATCATCGTCTACCCGGGCGGCTTCGGCACGATGGACGAGCTTTCCGAAGTGATGACGATGCTCCAGACGGGCAAGATCAGCATGATCCCGCTCATTTTGGTGGACAAGAAATTCTGGTCGGGATTCCTGCGCTGGGTCAAGTCGAGCATGTTGGAAAAGGATATGATCCAGCCCGAGGATATGGAGATCATAAAACTCGTGGACTCGGCGGAAGAGGCGGTCGATTACCTCTGCGAGTGCCACCGCTACGGACCGCACGGCACTGTGCTCCGGGACTGAGAGGTCGAAGATGGCTGTCAAATCTTACGATGTGGTCGTCGCGGGCGGCGGCGTCGCCGGAGTGGCGGCGGCGATCGCGGCGGCGCGCCGGGGAGCGCGCGTTGCGCTGATCGAAAAGCAGTGTTTTCTGGG
>CACYHJ010000439.1 GCA_902774165.1 Oscillospiraceae bacterium | reverse complement strand
TGGTGAAATCGTATTCCGGCGATCCGGAAACATATCGATCCACCACCGCGTCGATCTCATCCCTGCCCCGGTAGGTCAGGAAGATCGGCCCGGTGTTCGCGCCGCAGACGTCCACGTGGCGGAAGCGGTCCACCTCCTTCGACGCGCGGGTGTGTTCGTGCTTCTTGATGACGTTATTGCTGTAATCGTCCACCGAAACGCAGCCCACAAGCCCGGTCTGCGCTCTGCCGTCCATGATCTGGCGGTAGACGTACATCCGCGGCTGCGTTTCCCTGATCATGTATCCGTCGAGAAACAGGCGGTGCAGGTTCCAGACCGCCTGCTCGTATACCGCGTCGCTGTAAATATCGGTCCCCTCCGGCAGGTTCACCTCCGCCCGGTCGACCCGCAGGAACGACAGCGGGTTGCGGTCTGTGATTTCACGGGCCTCACGGCTGTTCATCACGTCATAGGGAAGCGCCGCGATCTGAGAGGCGTACTCTTTTTTCGGTCTGACTGCTTGGAAGGGGCGAAAAATAGCCATGGGAAAGATCCTTTCAATATTTTACAAAATACATCAGCGCCGTGCTGTCGGTATAATACAGATCGGCGCAGGAGGAGGTGTTCAGCAGATAGGTACATCCGGCGTTCAGCGGCAGATAAACCGCGTTGTCCCGCAGCGCCGCGAAAACGCGGTCCATCGCAGCGGTGAGGTCCGCGTCGTTTTTTGCGTGACTCAGCGTGGCGAACGCGTCGTCATACTCCTCCAGGTTGAACCGGGCGACGTTGTCCGGCGACGTTCCGGCAAAGCGGGAAAGAAACCCGACGGGTGAGATCTCGGCGGACGAGAGCGGATAATACGCGGCCTGATAATTGCCGAGCCGCACCGCCTTGGTCAGCTCATTGTCGCTGACGGCGCTGATCTTTACGTTGACCGGCACCCCCAGCTCCTTCTGCCAGTGCTGCATCTGAAGCTTCAGCGTTTCCTCGTGCCGTTCGGCGCAGAGCACGGTAATCTCCGTCTCCGTCGCATTCAGCAGCTCCAGCCCCTCCCGCAGATAATTCTTCGCGGTCTGCTCGTTCTCCGCCGGCGGAACGTTGTTTTTCACGCCGGCAGGAAGCCCTGCGGAGGCGTTGACGGGCAGATAGCCGACCGGCGCGTCAGAGAAAATGGACCGGTCGACCGTCAGGCACAGCGCCTGCCGCATGGCGGGAACAGACGTCACCGGATCGGCGCAGTTGAACACAAGGCCGTAAAGCACGTTGTCGATCTGCGTCACGGTATACTCGCCGCCCACCGCGTCGGGGTCGAACTGCGCGGTGGAGGTGACGCCGGCGGCGTAGGTGCCCGCGGCGAGCTTCTCGTTCATCTTCGCCGTGTCGTCGTTATAATAGAACCAGACCGTATCCGCGAAGGCCTTGCGCGGACCGGCGTAATCCGGATTGCCGGCGATGCGGAAATAGGCGCCCGTCTCCCACCGGGCAAGATAGTAAGGGCCGTTGGTCAGAAGATATCCCAGCCCCAGGCCGTAGCGTCCGGCGCAGAGATTGAAGAATTCCTCGTTGCAGGGCGCAGCCGCCGGATGGGCAAGTTTTTTCAGAAAATCCCGATCCTCATAGGCCGTGGTAATCGTCAGCGTCGTGTCAGACGCGGCGGAAACGGCGATGTTTTCCGGCGGGAGCACGCCGGTTCTCGCGTCAAAAAAACCCTCGACAGCGTCAAAGTCCGGCAAACGACGCTCCAATTCGCGAGCTTCTGTACGTCGTCAAAAAAGACATAACATGTTTGCCGGGCCTTGCGTCGTCTCCAATGAACCGCAATATAGCTGGAAATACTTTAGAGGGACCGCTTGACAAGGTCTTCGTAAAGTACCATATCACAGAAGAAGATCTGCTAGCGATGATCAAGCGCCTTGAGCTTGGATTCGTAGACACTTATCCAGCTTCGATGATTATCGACGAGAACACGATAGGCAAGACGACTATCGCAGTCAGCAATCCGAATCACGACAAGTTGGCAGACTTCGGATTCAAGATCAAGATCGGCCTACGTGAGGGCTCTGTCGGCTATCTGTCTGGAGTGACCGAGGAAGACCGTCTTGAGATAGACGGCAGAACGATGCTCGTCTCTGCGACACAGCTAGTAGACGGCATTGATCGCAGCGGTTACGTCAAGGCTTATGCGTACTTGGATGGCAACATCGATGAGCTAAACTGTACAATCTACGGCGAGACTATCTCCTTCGAACTTGACAAGGATCTCTCAGCGCAGATTCAGGCTAAGACATACGTAGAGGGAGATCTCGGCCCGTTCGTTTACGAGTGCGATGACAACAAGCGCAAACTATACGTGGATCCGTTCGTTCCCGGAGTATTGAAGAACGAGGGAGTCTTTGGACTCTGTAAGCTGTTCGAGAGATACCTCAACACGATGTACACGCCGCTCGACAAGGACTGCCGCATCGGCAT
>CACYHJ010000438.1 GCA_902774165.1 Oscillospiraceae bacterium | reverse complement strand
AAGGCCGGCCAGGCCGGCGACAGACTCACCGCGGGTCTGCAGCAGCTGGTCGACAAATACGCCCTGCCCTTCGTGGTCTACAACCAGGGCTCCATCGTCCATCTGGAGTGCTCCGGCGCGATGAGCTTCGATTTCAGCTCCATGAACGTTCTGGGCTCCGTGATCCCGATGCTCAGAACCAAGCCCGAGATGCTGCGCCGCAAGGTCGCGATGGAAGAGATGGGCGCGGCTTACATGGCCCACGGCATCGTGACGCTGGCCGGCAGCCGTCTTTACACCTCTCTTGCCGACACCGACGAGGTCATCGACGAAGCCCTCAACCGCTTTGAGGACGTGTTCAAGAACGTCACCGTCTGCACCAGAAACCTGGACAAATAATCCGACAGTCAACAAAATCGGCAGAACCGCGAAGGCTCTGCCGATTTTTTGTTTTGTCGGATTATTTCAATCACGCAAGCGGTTCCCAGCGGACGTCAAAGGAGCCCTTGTGGTGCTCCGCCCGGAACCGGAACGTATAGGTTTCGCCCTTTTCCAGCTTCACCCGGAAGCTTCCGGTCCGGATCTTCTCTCTGACAAGCACGGGGTCATTGTCCTTTGCATTGATATTGCAGCTGATCGTCCCGCCGAGCGTCTCAAAGGTCAGCGTCGCGGCAAGCGTCTGCTCCGGCGAATAGATATAGTACTTCGTGCCGTCAAAATCCTCATATTTCATTGAGAAACCGCTGCCGCCCTGATTGCTGACGCAGCCCACCGCGTTGTACTCCCCCATGGAGGAAACGCAGCCGGAAAGCATCCCGAGCGCCAGCAAAAGCGACACGACCGGAAGAATCTTCTTCATGACGCCTTACTCCGCGTAACCGCGCATTTTGTTCAGGTCCCGGTAATTGATCTTCTTCACGCCGATGGAATCGAAAAATCTGTGGGTTTCGGGATCGCTGAACAGCCGGTACTCCCAGTTTCTGCGCTCCCAGGTGCCGGTGACGGCTTTCGATTCCTCTGTGATCAGGATCGGGTGGATATAGGTCTCGGTCACGGCGTCGTCCTCAAAGCTTCTGTACAGCTCATAGATATACGCTCTGTAATTCTCGTAGCTGTCCTTCTGCGGGCCGTTCCAGTCGCCGGGCATCAGATAATCCGGCGCGGCGACTTTATAAGCGCCGCAGAACGCGTTGACCTTGGCGAACAAGCCGTTGATCAGCTCAATCGGCACATGGATGCCGAGAGTCTCGTTGTCCATCTGCTCCGGCTTGAAATTCAGCGGGATGCGGAAGGAAAGGCGGTATTCGGCGCACAGAGCAAGCGTCATTTCAAGAAGCTCTGTTCTGCCGGTTTCGATGCCGTAAAGCGACCCCATGTGGTTGTCCAGATGCGAGGGATTCAGACCGAGCTTTCTGAGCTTTTCGATCTGGGCGACGATCTCTTTTTTTGTCTCCTCCAGATCGGCGTGCGCCTCAAACTGGTCGCTCTCGTGCCACATAAAGCCCTCTTCGTCTTTGAGGGACGGTACGCCGTCCGCCACAGGCGCCCAGCGGTAATTGTGCCATTCGCTGGTGGTGGTCAGATGCACGCCGACGGCGTATTCCGGGTGCTTCGCGGCAAATTCCGCCGCCTCCCGCGCCCACGCGCAGGGGGCCATAATGGTGGATGAGGTGATGCCGCCTTTTTCCAGCAGATCGAACACCGCAAGGTTTCCGCTGTGGCACATGCCGAAATCGTCCGCGTTGATGATGACGTATTTCATTTGACTGCCTCCTTTATATCATTATTCACCGCCGAAAACGCGTTCCGCGTAGCGTACCGCGCCCATGGCGTCTTTTGAATAGGAATCCGCGCCGATCATATCCGCATACTTCTGCGTCAGCACCGCGCCGCCCACCATGATTTTACAGTCCGGAGCGGCGGAACGCACGGCCTTCACCGTCTGTTCCATAAACGGCACGGTGGTGGTCATCAGCGCGCTCAGGCCCACAAGGCGGATATTCTGTTTTACCACTTCGGCGGCTACGTCGTCAGGATCCACGTCTTTCCCGAGGTCCACCACGTCGTAACCGTAGTTTTCCAGCAGCGTGCGGACGATATTTTTGCCGATATCGTGGATATCGTTCTTTACCGTGCAGATGAGGATCTTCCCCTTGGAAGCGGACGCGTCCTTCGGGATTTTCGAGCGGATCACGTCAAACGCGGCCTTCGACGCCTCGGCGCACATCAGCAGCTGCGGCAAGAACAGATTTTTTTCCTCAAAACGCCTGCCGGCCTCATTCAGCGCCGCGATGATCTCACGGTCGATGATATCAAACGGGTCGCGCGTTTCCAGCTCTTTTGCGACAATAGCCGCCGCGTCGGCGGCGATACCTTTCAGGATGCAGTCGTAAATACTCTTTTCGGCCGGAGCGTCCTGCGCCGCCGAAGGCTGCGCGGCAACCTGAGAGGCGATATACGCTTTGAAATC
>CACYHJ010000437.1 GCA_902774165.1 Oscillospiraceae bacterium | reverse complement strand
CCTTGACAACCGTCAGGTTGCCTGCGGAGACTCTGTACAATCTGACGAAAAAATCTACTGCGCAATCCGCACGCCCGAATTGTGCGGTGTTGCCCAAGAGAAACGGGAAAGGTTATTTCCTGAGAATCAAACGCAGAACGCCGCGGACCGCCCGGTAAACCGCGCCCTCCCAGGGCCGGAAGCAGACGATATCGCCGGGCTGAAACATCCTGAGGACCCACACGGCGACCAGCGCGGCGCAGCACGCCAGCAGGATTGCCGTTCTTGCCCGCCGGTTTTTCCGCTGCCACAGCAGCAGCGCGGCGGCGACAGGCAGAAGGAACACCAGCGGATGGAACCGGAACGCTTCGGCGAAATCCAGGCGCAGGCACGCAAGACACGCCCTCGACATCCCGCAGCCGGGACAGGACACGCCGGTGAAGAACCTGACCGGACAGCCGCAGACAAGGTAAAAGCCCCCGACGAGCAGTACCGTCAGGGCGATCGGAATAATTTTTCGGATCGTTTTTCCGCGCCGTTCGTTCATAATCTTCTCCGTTTGAAAAATCCGCCGGTTCTTTGTTTGCGCAGTTCTATCATACCAACGATCCGGGAAAGTGTCAACCTCGGTTTTTCACGGGACGGGCGGGAATTCCCGTTGACAAGCGGGATTCTTTCAGATAAAATATAAACAGAACTCATGACAGGAGGTCCGGCAAGATGAAAAAAACCGGTATAAAAATACTCAGCGCGCTTCTGAGCCTTGTGATGCTCTCCGGCTGCTTCACCGCGGCGGTCTGGGCGCAGGACGCATACGCGCCGGTGCAGGAACGTGATTTTCTGCACACCGAGGGCGATAAGATCCTGAACGCCGACGGAGAAGAGGTCGTGCTGCGGGGCACGAACTTCGGCGGCTGGGGCATTATGGAAGACTGGTTCTGCCCCTTCGAGGATCCCGCCGGCGAGGAGAACGCCTATGACGCCATCGTCGCGCGCTTCGGCGCGGACGCGGCGCGGGAGCTGTTCAAAACCTACCGCGCGAACTGGATCACCGAGATCGACTATAAGAACGTCGCCGACGCCGGCATGAACGTGATCCGGCTGCCGATCTGGTACCGCAATTTCCAGAGCGACGACAAGGGCACCTGGTACCGCAACGCGGCGGGCGAGATCGACTTCTCCGAGCTGGACGAGGTCGTGCGCCTGTGCAAAAAATACGGCCTTTACCTGATCATCGACCTGCACGGCCTTGCGGGCTATCAGAACGATTACGACCACTGCGGGCGCTCGAAATCCATGTCGCTGTTCGACGACACCGACGAGGGAGCCGCCTACCGCGCCGTGGCGATCGACTTCTGGACGGAAGTCGCGAAGCATTACGCCGGCGAGCCGACCGTGGCAATGTACGACCTGATGAACGAGCCCTGCGGCACCAACATCACCCGCGACGGCAGCATCAAAGAGGAATTCTGGACCTTGAGCAACGACATCTACAACGCGGTGCGCGCCGTGGACCCGGACCATATCATTTCCATGGAGGCCATCTGGGATCCCTCGGCGATCGCTTCCCCGGACGTTTACGGCTGGAAGAACATCGTTTATCAGGAGCATCTGTACGATATTTCCAACCCGGCAGTGCTGCGCAAGGTCAACGAGATCCGCGACTGCGGCTATAACGCGCCCTTCTATATCGGCGAGTTCTATCCCCGCGGCATTTCGGGCTTCAACTATATTTTCTCTCTTTACAACGACCGCAATCTGAGCTGGACCACATGGACCTATAAAGGCGCGGGGCCCGAGGCGGACAATTCCCCCTGGTTCCTTTACGGCACGTCGAAGCTCGAAAAGATCGACTATGAGAACGACAGCTATGAGACGCTGATGGAAAAATGGGGCGAATGCCTTCGCACCGACGGCGGAAAATTCAACAGGACGGATTTCGCCGACTACGTCGCCGGCTTCACGGACGGTCAGGTGGACGAGGCGTCCCTGAAGACCTTCGGCGCGATCGACACCTCCGGCACCTTCGCCCAGCGGTGGTCGATGTTCGTCGCGAAGCTGCAGGCGATCGTCACTACCATCAAGGACTGGCTGCGGAAGCTGAAAACCGGGGATCTGCTGTAAGGAAGCGGGTTCCGGAATGCCTGACGCGGCGTTATGACGCTGAAACTGAAAATGCCCGGGGCAGGTCGGCCGACCTGCCCCGGGTTCGTTTTCCCCTGCGCGGCAATGCCGCGCAGGGAATTTTCAGGTTCTGTTACGTTTGGAACGAGATTCTTTTTCCGTCACACGGTCTCAGTCTTTTTCGCGACAGCGATCTTTTTCTCCGGCGCGGGGTCAAGTCGAAGCGTTAAGAAAACAATCCGGTGGATTGTTTTCAGCTTCGACCGACGAAGCTATGCTTCGCGGGGCATAGCGCGGCCGCCGGAAAGCGTAAAAGTTACTGTTGAGCCGCGATGGCGATCTTCTTCTCCGGCGCGGGGTCGAGTCGAGCG
>CACYHJ010000436.1 GCA_902774165.1 Oscillospiraceae bacterium | reverse complement strand
AGAGGGCAGGAACCAGTAGGTGTGCTGCAGGTAGCTGAGGATGGTACGTTCTCGGCGGCGGCCAGGAAAACGGTTTATTCTCCGGAACAGAGCCTATGCCCAATATCGCGGGCTTCGGAGCAGCCGCGGCGGCGCTTCCCGACCCGGAGGAGGAATCCCGCAGAATCCGGGAACTGCGGGACGCATTGACCCGGTTCCTTGCAAATCACCGGAATTTCTGTGTTAACTCCCCCGTCGACGCGCTTCCTTACATCCTCAATTTCTCGCTTCCCGGCGTACCATCGGAGGTTCTGATCAATTTCCTTTCCGAAAACGGAATCTGTGTTTCCGGCGGCTCCGCCTGCAAAAAAGGCAGAAGAAGCGACGTGCTGACGGCGATCGGGCTTCCGGCGCAGCGCATTGACAGCGCGATCCGCGTCAGCTTTTCAAGATTCAATACCATGGACGACGTCAACAGCCTCTGCGCCGCGCTTGAGAGCGCCGCAGACAGTATATTAAGATAAATAAAGGTGATTCATTTGCAGGAAGTTATACTTGTCAAGGACGGCGAGCTTGCGCTCAAGGGCCTGAACCGTTCCACATTTGAAGATATTCTGATCAAGAATCTGCGCTGGAAACTCTCCGAACTGGGAAAATTCCGTTTCGAAAAGGCGCAGTCCACGATTGCGGTTTATCCTGAAGACGAGGAGATCGACCTCGACGAAGCCGCGGATATCGTCGGTAAAGTGTTCGGGATCGTGGGATACTCCCGCGCGGCAATCTGTGAAAAGGAAATGCAGACCATTCTGCGCACCGCGAACGAATATCTCGGCGTCCAGCTTGACAGCGTGAACACGTTCAAGGTGGAAAGCAAACGTTCCGATAAAAAATTCCCGTATACCTCCCCGGAGATCTCCCGTGAGACCGGAGGATATCTTCTACGCAGACATCCGCACCTGAAGGTCGACGTTCATCATCCGGACCTTGTGGTTAACGTAGAAGTTAGGGATAAATACGTCTTCATTCACGGCAATCAGGAAAAGGGCGCGGGCGGCATGCCGGTCGGAACCAACGGCAAGGGAATGCTGTTGATCTCCGGCGGCATCGACAGCCCGGTCGCCGGCTGGATGATGGCAAAACGCGGCATCGAGCTTGCCGCCGTCCATTTCGCGTCTCCCCCCTACACGTCAAAAAGAGCGGAGATGAAGGTACACCAGTTGCTGCGGAAAGTCGCGGTATACAGCGGAAGGATCCGGCTTTATACTGTGCGTTTTACGGAAATTCAGGAAACCATCCGTGACAATTGCCCGGAGGATCTGTTTACGCTCGTCATGCGCCGGATGATGATGCGCATTGCCTCCATGATCGCAGAAAAAGAAAACTGTCAGGCGCTGATCACCGGTGAGAGCGTCGGTCAGGTGGCAAGCCAGACGATCTTTGCCCTCGCCTGCACGGATAAAGCGGCGAAATATCCGGTATTCCGTCCCTGCATTGGCATGGACAAAACAGAGATCATCGAAATCTCCCGAAAGATCGATGCCTTCGATATCTCTATCGAACCGTATCAGGACTGCTGCACGGTTTTCACGCCGAAGCACCCGAGGACGAGACCGACCCCGGAGCTGCTTGACGAGACCGAGGCTGCGGTAAACTGGCAGGAGCTGCTGGAAACGGCGGCGAATACCGCCGACGTCCGCTATATCTCCCTTCGGGAAGAGGATTAAATCTGAATATTTTAAATGGATAGGAGTCATAACAATGTCTGAGTACAAAATCGAAACAAAGGCCGTCCAGAGCGGTTATACCCCCAAAAACGGCGAACCGCGCGTCCTTCCCATCATCCAGAGCACCACTTACAAATACGATTCCAGTGTGGAGATGGGCAAGCTGTTTGATCTCGAGGCTCCGGGGTATTTTTACACCCGGCTTCAGAACCCGACCAACGACTGCGTCGCGGCAAAAATTGCCGATCTGGAGGGCGGCGTCGCGGCAATGCTTACCTCTTCGGGGCAGGCTGCTTCGTTCTATTCCGTGTTTAATATCGCGGGCGCCGGGGATCACGTGATTTCCTCCAACGCCATTTACGGCGGCACGCTGAATCTGTTCTCCGTCACCATGAAAAAGATGGGGATCGACTTTACCTTCGTCTCCCCCGACGCGAGCGAGGAAGAAATCATGGCGGCGTTCCGGCCAAACACGAAAGCGGTGTTTGCCGAGACGCTATCCAATCCGACGCTTGTAGTTCTCGATATCGAAAAATTCGCGCGCTGCGCCCACGCCAACGGCGTTCCGCTGATCGTCGACAACACCTTCCCCACCCCGATCAACTGCCGTCCGTTTGAGTTCGGCGCAGATATCGTAACCCACTCCACCACAAAGTATATGGACGGCCACGCCACCAGCGTGGGCGGCGTCATCGTGGACAGCGGGAATTTTGACTGGACGCAGAATGATAAGTTCCCCGGCCTCACCACGCCGGACGACTCCTATCACGGCATAATTTACACCGAAAAGTTCGGTAA
>CACYHJ010000435.1 GCA_902774165.1 Oscillospiraceae bacterium | reverse complement strand
CCCGTGATCGTGCCCGGGCCGAAGATGCGATGCCTGATCCTGTCTCCTTCTTTCAGGAGATCGTCATCTTTTTCCGGCCTCAGCCCCCGGTCGCTCAGACCGCTGCCTTCGTTGCCGACGACGCAGACCGCCCCGCCGGAAAAGCGCAGGTCGGTGATTTTTTCCGCCGAGGCGTCCGGCACGGCGCCCAGCACCGTCATTCCTTTTTTTGACAGCTCGGAAAGCAGCGAGGGCAGATCCGGCGCGTCAAGGATCGGCAGGCGGAACATCGCGCCCATCGACGCCCGCAGCGTTTTGGGCGAGAACAGGTCGCAGCACTCCCCCACGATCAGGCCGCGGATCCCCAGCGCCTCCGCCGTGCGGCACAGCGCGCCGAGGTTCGCGGGGTTCTGGAGCCGCTCCGCGGCGATATAGACGCCGGCGGGATCGACGCCGTCCGTTTTGTCCGCAGGACGCGGCGTTTCGCAGACGGCAAACACGCCCTGATCGGTCTTTGTGTCGGAAAGCTTTGCGGCGACCGCCCCGGTAATCTCGGCGACGCTCTGCGCCCCGCGGCGCAGGACGGAAACCTCGTCGGTATATTTTACCGCCGCCTGAGGCGTAATATACGCCTGCAGGATGCGGATCCCGCTTTCCGCCGCGTCGGCGCACAGACGGGCGCCCTCGCACAGGAACTTGCCCTGCTCACGCCGAAAAGCCGCGGAATCCCGCAGCCTGACAGCGTTTTTTACCGACGGATTGACAAGGGAGGTGATGCGTTCTTCAATCATAAAAAACAAATCAACAAAAAACGAAAAAAGGGAACACTGCAGTGCTCCCTTCCCTGATACGAAATTACTTGAGGGCAGCCTTAGCCTGCTCGGTAAGAGCGGTAAACGCCGCAGGATCGGCGATCGCGATCTCGGAAAGCATTTTACGGTTCAGGTTGACGCCGGCCTTCTTCAGACCGTTGATAAAGGTGGAGTAGTTCATGCCGTTTGCCTTGCAGCCGGCGGAAATACGGGCGATCCACAGTCTGCGGAACTCGCGTTTTTTCTGCTTTCTGCCGATGTAGGCGTAATTGCCGGACTTCATGACCGCCTGCTTCGCGGTCTTGAACAGCTTCGCCTTGGAGCCGTAATAGCCCTTGGCCATCTTGAGGGTCTTGTTTCTTCTCTTGCGGGTCATCAGTGCGCCTTTAATGCGTGCCATAATATATATCCTCCTGTTTTACACAAAGACTGTTCTGCGCTTATTCTTATTTATAAGGAATAAGGCGTTTGATCTGGTTGACGTTGGTCGTATCGGCGACGCTCGTCTTGCGAAGGTTTCTCTTGCGCTTCGTGCTTTTCTTGGTCAGGATGTGGGATTTATAGGCGTGCGCACGGATGGGCTTGCCGTTCTTGGAAAGTTTAAAACGCTTCTTCGCGCCGGAATGGGTTTTGATCTTAGGCATGATTTTTTCCTCCTGTTGAATCCTTACTTATTTCGCCTGTTTGACCGGGGCCATGAACATCAGCATATTGCGGCTCTCCATCTTCGCCGGCTTTTCGATCGTGCCGACATCGGTAAGATAACCTGCGAATCGCTCCATGATCTCATAGCCGCGCTCCGGGTGCGCCATCTCGCGCCCGCGGAAGCGGATCGAAACCTTGACCTTGTCGCCGTGGCCGAGAAAACGCCTGGCGTTGTTCACCTTGGTTTCAAGATCGTGGGTGTCGATATTCAACGAGAGCTGAACCTCCTTGATATCGACATGATGCTGATTCTTACGGTTTTCTTTCTCTTTTTTCTGAAGCTCAAACCGATACTTCCCGTAATCCATGATTTTGCAGACGGGAGGCTTGGCCTGAGGAGCGATCTTCACAAGGTCGAGCTGTTTTTCTTCGGCGATCTTCAAAAGCTCAAGAAGATGAGCGCTTTCCCTTTCCTGATTTTTTACCGGGGCGCCGTCCCGGTATTTCCCTGCGGCAATTTTAATAACGGCGCTGTTTCTTTTCCGGAGGAGATCCAGAATGGCGGTGTCAATGGCGTCTATTTCATTGCGGGCAGCGGCAATATCTGTCATGGCATGTTCCTTTAATTCTTTTAAGGTATGAGAGTTCTTCAGCATGAACCTCCGGCCTGTAATTATAGCAGTATCCGAGGGGCCGGGCGGTGATTCCGGGAGGGGAATAAAAAAGGAGGGCTCATGTTACCCCCCTTAATTCCTGTTATCTCAGGTCGCCGCCGGGATATCCCGGCTCCCCGCTGTCTCAGAAGCCATACTTCACGGTGTGAATGTAAAGAGTGCCCGGGCCTCTGAATTTGCAAACGAGACCTTCGCCGGAGGTTACGCTGGAGACAAAGCCCGAAGCCTTCTGCATGGTGTATTCCAGATCCTCGTCCCAGGCCAGCAGATGGCCGTTATCCACCACCATGGTCTCCCCCGGCTCCAGATCAAAGCGATGGGCGGCGCCGGCAGCCGAGAGAAAAGCGGTTCCGGATCCGGTAAGGTGGATCAGAAAAAAGCCCTGCCGGGAG
>CACYHJ010000434.1 GCA_902774165.1 Oscillospiraceae bacterium | reverse complement strand
CTGTGCAAGATGACGGAACAAAGATCAAGCAAGACGCGCATTCGTATTTGTGCGGTGTTGCCTTAACTACAACAATTCAAAAAAGGATCGGTATGTATTTTTTTGACAAAATCTCCGGAATATCATTTTTATTTGCAGGTACGAACGTGTCGTGTGCAGATGCAAAACGATCGATTTTTCTTTAAGGCGTCGCCGATTCCTTACACCAAAACAGCGCAGAGCCGAAAATGCCCCGCGCTGAAGTGTTAACTGAATTCCGTTTCCGCTTGATAGTTGTTTTTAATCATGATCAGGCAATCGGGCGCGTTACGGAATGCGGCAAAAAATGTTTCGTTCTCCCGGATCGCCGTTCCCATCTCAAAATCGGCGTCCTCACCGCGCTGCTCGATCACGGAGGCGTGGGATCGTATCTCGTCAAAGTGGCTGCGGATGTAATCTCCCGTCATCACAAGACAACGGAATCGGATTTTCTCCCGATACACCTGAGTAAAATCTTGCTCCCAATCGGCGGGGACGTAACAGCCCTCGACGATGAGATTCTGCCCGTTCTCGACGGCGGTTTTGATGATCTCCCGGATGATCGGCCAGAGATAGTCCGTCATCTGTTCGTCGTCATAGGGTGTAAGCGCGGTGTTCCCGCTGCGGATCAGTCCCATTTTGACGTGATCCATGGAGAGATAGGGATAACGGTATTTTTCAAGCAACTTTTGCGCCAGCAGCGTTTTGCCGGTATGCGACGCGCCGGTGATCAGATAAATCATGCTTCCGCTTCCTCCGGGAACCATCCCATATTCAGCCGTACTTCTTTTCGCGTCAGGTCATTGTTCGCATAGCAGCAGGTGTCAAGACCGATCAGCCGGAAGCCCTGATGCAGATAGAAGTCCACAGCGTTGACGTTGCAGGACTGCGTTTCCAGAATCAGCGCGCGGTGCTTCCGGCGGCGCGTTTCGGCTTTCGCGAGATCGATCAGTTTCTTTCCGCAGCCTTTCCCGCGCAGCTCCTCCAAAACCCACAGCTCGGTGACAGTCAGACGGTTTGACCAATCCTCCGGACATATTTCAATTGCAGCAAGAAGACGGCCGTTTTCCACGACGCCGAACGCCTCCGCCTTCTCCCACCAGTCGGCATACAGCTTGTCCGGATAATCGTATTCCTCCTGTGAATGCGTGACCGGCGCGGGGAAAGCTTTCTTTTCTATCCGGATATCAAAACCGCGCTCCGTTTGCGTCAGCGCAACGTCGTAATATTCCTTTGTCGTGTAGCCGATGGGAAGGTTGAAGCCCTTCCATTTTTCTTTTTCCAAAGAGACGATATTGTGATTCATAGCATCTTTTCCATCCTGTAGAACTTTCCGTCCTTGTCCTCGGCTTCTTCGTAAATCGTGAAGCCGAGGCTTTTGTGAATTTTGCAAACGTAATTCTTTTTGTTTTTCGGAATCTTTACGATCAGCTTATCTTCCGTTTCCTCGACGATCCTGCCCCCGTTTTTGAGCATCACGCGCAGGGATGCCGGATTATCTATATTCAGGCGCATATAATACTCATCTTCCGGGATGATGTCTGCGCCGTAATCAAGAGTCAGGCGCAGACCTTCCGTGGCATAACCTTTTCCCCTGTGTTCCTTTGCTATGAAATACCCGATATGCCCCGGTATCTTTGTTTTCGGAAGATAATGACGCAATCTGAATTGCCCGACGATCTCCGTATCGTTCCAAAGGAAAAGAGTCGTATCGGGAACGAAGCCCTCGGGCAGATCGATCCCTTTGGCGCGGTTGATCATTTCCGGCAGCGCTTCGGATATAAACTTATCGCGCGTTACACCGTGCCATTTGTTCGTCAGCCGTTTTCATTCTCCGGCATCGCGGCGACAAAGCGCCATTCCTTTTCCGCGTCTTCAAAATTTGCTTCTTTTATCACACAATCAGCTGCCGTATTTTTGATATGCCGAAGGAGGGCCGGGTAATCCGCGCGGTAATGATAACAGTTTCCGTTTTTGTTCTCCCCGATCCGTGTAAAACCGTGGCGCTCGATGATGGTTTGAGATCTCCTATTCTTCTTGTTCGCGTAAGCCTCCGCATACGGGATGTCCGGCAGAATATAATCACAGACAAAAGCGAGCGCGCGTCGCAGCACGCCGCGGCCCTGATATGCGGGTTTTATCTGCGCTTCTTCGATCATAAAGGTCGTTTCGTTCGTGTAATACTGCAGATAGCCGATCAGAATATCATCGTTGAAAATCAAAACGATATGCCGGTTTTCCTTTTGCATTGCGGGCCCGACGGCGCCGCTCCAAATCTCATAATCCCGATCATACGAATTGCCTGTCAGGGCGATAACGCTCATGTTTTCATGCAGGATGGAAAATAATTGCGGCAGGAAGCGTTGATATTCATTTTTATCCAGAAATCGACAGAAAATCATTTGCCATTCCCCCTTATTAAACTTAGAGTATCAGAAGCGGTTTCCTTTGTACCACGTCGGCACGTCGAGTTCGAAATTGCCGTACCATTCC
>CACYHJ010000433.1 GCA_902774165.1 Oscillospiraceae bacterium | reverse complement strand
CGCGCCGAACAGCGACACGGGGATCGGCAGAACCGAGAAGTAGAACCAGGAGGCGTTGGTGCTCATGCTCTCCCGGGACAGCAGCGCGAAAAGAAGCGACGCCAGCGTCCCGAGGGCGGAAAGCAGGAACAAACAGCCCCGGACAAGATTTCTGCGGGGGACCCGGCGTTTCCGGTCCGCGATCGAAAACGCCGCAGCGCCCGCAAGGGAAACGGCGAGCGCCACCGACGCGGGCAGGGAAAACATGGCCCAGGCGCGCTGAAATTTTGTGATGAAATACCCGCGGATCGAACCGCCGGCGGAGAAATCGTATTCACTGTCGGTAAACAGGTTCGGCAGGTTCCGGATCACGTCCGGGAGTCCTGCGTTGATCTGCAGAAACAAAAGGAACGCGGCGGCGCTGCCCAGAACGCCGAGGGTGAAAAATTTCCAGACCCTGCCGTCAAGCACGAAGCCGTATTCCGCAAAGGCGGGCTTTCCTTTTTTTATCAGCAAAAAACGTATCAGCGCAAGCGCGGAAAAGACAAAATAGATCAGCGCGAAGGTCGGCTCCATCAGGACCGCGCAGGAGAAGACGGCGCCGGAGAACGCCAGCGCCGGCGCGGAAGGGGTTTCCCGCAGAAACATCAGGGCGCAGACCAGCAGCAGCGCATGCAGCGCCATGGTATAGTAACTGAGCGTAAAAAGCGTAAAGGGGATAAAGCCGAAAAACAGAAGCGTCCCGGCCAGCCCCGCCGCGCCCCGGGGACGCAGACGGGCGTAGAGGAACCAGTACAGCACCGCGTGGACCGAAAGGAACACATAGCGCATAAAAAGAATCACGCCGTCGGTGCCGCCGGCCGCCGCCGTATAGATCCTGAACGGCAGCATCTGAAACAGCGCGGAGAGCTGGGAGAGGTGCCATTCGTCCACCAGCACCCGGTCGCCCTGCAGAAACCGCTGGACGATGGTGAGATAAAAGCTCTCATCCACCCGGTTGACGCCGAAGCGCACGGACCAGGCGAACCAGCCGAACAGCAGAAGGAACGCCGCCGCGGCGCAGAGATCGAGCGCGGAAAACCGCTTTTTCGTCTTTTCGCTCCGCATCTCCGCTCCCCTCCCGACCGCAGTTTCTTATAGTTTAACATTTCTTATGGAAAAAATCAATAGACAGTAAAATCTGATTTACCCCGTTCTTCTGATAAATAAATTGAGAAGCGGAAAATATTTCGATAAAATTTTATCGTTTTTCAACGGATTTTCATTGACAATTCCGAAATTTGTGCTATAATGATAAACGGGTGAATTTAAACTTAAACGCACTTATGTTTTAATAAGGAACGAAAACGATGAAAAAATACCTGAAACTGATTCTTCTGAATCTTGCGATTGTCGTGGGCGCGGTGGTCGCCTATTCCGACGGCTTGCTCGGCCTGCGGCCGGGCGACCCGAGCATTCTCAAGGCAGGCCTGTCGATTCTCATCGGCATCGCGCTGGCGGCTGGGCTGATTTACGGCAACTACCGTCTGCTGCGGGAGCCGAAGAAGGTGGAAAAAGACGAGCTGACCAACCCGGCGCAGGTGGAAGCGCTGCTGCGGGGCTTTACCGGGTCCTCCTATTTCGGCAATTACGCCCGCACCTCCATCGACCAGCTGCGCAGGCTCGCGGCCAGCGCGAAGCGCACCGCCGGGGCGGTGAACGAAAAGTTCCAGAAGGGCTCCATCAGCGCCGAGCGCTACCAGTCCGTCATTGAGGCGGCCGGCGCGACGGCGATCGAAAACATCCGCAACATCGCCATGCGCCTGCAGATGTTCGACGACGCGGAGTACCGCAGGCTCAAAAACTTCCGCAACGATTCCATTCCCGACGAGATCCAGCAGAAGCAGCTGGAGCTGTACGACCGCAACACCGAATTCATCAAGAACTCCATTGCGGTCAACGAGAACCTGATTCTGACCATGGACACGCTGACGCTGGAGATCTCCGACAGCAGCGCCCGCAACGAAAACGACGCGGACGAGCTTCTGGGCGAGATCACGCAGCTGACAAAAGAGCTGAAATATTATAAGTGAAGCGGCGGATATGATTAATGTATCATTATTAATCATCCGAATCAAATAAAACAGAAAGAAGGACGAGGCAAATGAAATCAAAGAAAATCATTATTTTCGTCGTCATCGCGGCGGTTGTGGTCGCGGCGGTCTTCGGCGGTCTCTCGCTCACGCGCAACCTGGGCAAGGACCAGAAAACCATCTCGGGCGAGGACGCGGCGAAAAAACTGGAACGCTACTATGAGGGCATCGCGCCCCACGAGGGCACGCCCGTGAAGGGCACGGTCAGCTTCAGCGACGACGACACCACGTTTCAGGAGCTGCCGGACCTGACGGACGACAGCATCGCCGTGAAAGAGACCACGGCGGACTTCGCCGAGATTTTCGCCTCCTCCGAAAAAACCGGTACGGGCACCGACGGCTTCCTGCGGGATATGGCAAACGCCTTCAACAACAGCGGCGCCCTCGTTTCCTTCTATCCGACCACGATG
>CACYHJ010000432.1 GCA_902774165.1 Oscillospiraceae bacterium | reverse complement strand
AGAGGGGATCGCTCCCCGCATTGGTGAGGAGCACCGCGTCCACGCCCAGTGCCGCGGCAGAGCGGAAAATCGCGCCGAGATTCGTGGGATTCATCACGTTCTCCAGTACAGCGACGCGCCGCGCGTCCCGCAGCAGCGCTTCGGCGCCTGGGAGCTCCGGCCTTCTCATGGCGCAGAGCATGCCCCGGGTCAGGTGAAAGCCGGTCAGTTGAATCAGTAGCGGCAGTTCCGCCGCGTAAACGGGCACGTCCCCGCAGCGCTCCAGCAGCTCTTTTGCCCTTCCGTCGATGAGCTTTTTTTCCATCAGGACCGAGACCGGCACGCAGCCCGCGTCCAGCGCTCGCTCAATGACAAGCGGGCTTTCGGCGATGAAGACGGCGTTTGCCGGGTCCGCGCGGTTGAGAAGCTGATTTTCGGTCAGGCGGGCATAGAGATCCAGCGCGGGATCGTTAAAATCGGTGATGTCAATGATGTTCGGCATAACAGGCTCCATAAGAAAATAGAATACGGACATTATATCGCCGCGCGCGAAAACTTGCAACGGCGGCTTGTGAAAACAGGCGAAAACTGATATAGTGAGGTCAACCGAAATAAAAAAGGAGGCAGATACAAATGAAAGTCCTCATGCTTAACGGAAGCCCGAAGCCGAAAGGAAATACCGCGCTTGCGCTGGAGGAGATCGGAAAACAGCTTGAGCGGGAGGGAATCGCGTATGAAATCTTCCAGATCGGCGGCGGAGCGATCCGCGACTGCATCGGCTGCGGTCAGTGCACGGACGCGGGCTGTGTTTTCGGCGCGGACGACGGCCTGAACGCCTTTATCGCCAAGGCGAAGGAGGCTGACGGCTTCGTGTTCGGCACGCCCGTCTACTACGCCCATCCCAGCGGCAGGATCCTCTCGTTTCTTGACCGGGTGTTCTACAGCTCGTCCGAGGTCTTTGCGCACAAGCCCGGCGCGGCGGTCGCCGTTGCCAGAAGAGGCGGCACAACGGCAAGCTTTGACGTGCTGAATAAATACTTCGGTATTTCTTCGATGCCGGTGGCGGGCTCCACGTACTGGAACATCGCCCACGGCTGTACCCCCGGCGAGGCTGCCATGGACGAGGAGGGCCTGCGCACCATGCGAAATCTTGCGCGAAACATGGCCTGGATGCTCAAATGCTTTGAAGCCGGAAAGCAGGCGGGCGTTTCCCTCCCTGAGACAGAGCGCGGCGCGATGACGAATTTCATCCGCTGAACAGCCGGACAACAGGACGCAAAATCTCCCTCAATACGGTTTCACCGTGTTGAGGGAGATTCTGCATGCTTTGAACTTATTCGTCGTTCAGCAGATCGCCGATATAACCGGAAATGAGAGCGTTTTTTATCGCTTCTTCTTGAGCCTTCTCACGGTCCTTTTTATAATTACCGGAGCTGATCAGACCGCTGTCATTGAAGATCGCATAGTTTTCGTTCGTGTCTATATAGGATGAGATACGGCCGCCGCTGTCAAACTCCATGGCGCCCGCGGGATCCATGTAATTCATATTTCCGTCCGCATCCACAAACAGGATGGAGTCATCGTTGTAGACATATTGCCCGCAGGAGGGACAGTAGATTGTCTCCCGCTCGATCTCTTCGCCGCACTTTGAGCAGCGCAGCGTCTTTTTCTTGCTTCCTGTGCCGCTGCTGCCGGAGCCGGTGCCTGTTTGCTCCTGCGCCGTGACCTTCAGTCTGGCACTGTCGGTCACTGCGGTCTCCTGATCGTTTTCAAAGGTACAGTAAAAGCTCCACCCACTCATATCAAGGTTCAGGTTCGTGATCGTGAGCGTGGTTTCGTTCTCACCCGTGACAGTGCTGCCGGGGAAGGTTTCACGGACGGTTTTGATATCGATTTCACGGCCGCTGGGGGAAACCGCCGTCCACTTCAGCGTCGTCCAGTTCTCCGCCTGCGTGACGAAAACGGCGCTCTCACCCACAAAATGCCCCTCGCTGCTGGGCTGTTTGGTAATCTTCGGCGCGAAGGCTGAGGGGACATGCGTTGGGGTAACGGTAGGGATGGGCGTGGACATCGACGGCTGTTCTGACGCCGGAGCGGACGACTGCTCGCCGGCCGGTGTCGGCGAGGGCTTTGGCGTGGGCTTTGGCTTTGGCGTCGGTGCCGCTGTAGGCTTTGGTTTCGGCGTCACCGTCGGTTCCGGCGCCGCGGTAGGCTTTGGCTTCGGCGTCACCGAGGGCTGCGGCTTCGTTGACGAAACCGACGACTCCGGGGTCGGCGTCGCAGCTGATGGCTGTTCCTTGCGCTTGCACGCCGAGAGCGTCAGGATCGTCAGCAGCGCAAGAAGTATACAGCTTACTCTTCTCCACATAAGAATGTTCCTTCTTGTTTAATCTTTAGAAAGCGCTGATGAAATCGACGTGTGCAGACTGGC
Organism: Oscillospiraceae bacterium; assembly: GCA_902774165.1. GTDB lineage: Bacteria > Bacillota > Clostridia > Oscillospirales > Acutalibacteraceae > RGIG2774. Next base: position 115 of record CACYHJ010000432.1, on the reverse strand, counting down.
GAGCGGATTTTCGTATGACGAAGCCTGAAAAGCGACAGAATGCTCTGCGTATTTCAAACTTTTCAGGCAAAGTCAGGCGGAAAATGCGCCGTCGGGATGTGCGAGGGGATTTGTT
>CACYHJ010000431.1 GCA_902774165.1 Oscillospiraceae bacterium | reverse complement strand
CACCCGGGAGGAACACACCGCAAAGGAAGGAAATGACGCGCATACAGCGCAAAAACAGCGCGTAGAACGGACGCTTCTGGTAATCGTCCAGCGCGGCGAAATACTCCGGGAACGTAAACGGCACGGTCAGCGCGTGAGGCGTACCGTCAACGATCACGCCCACCTTGCCCTCGGTGCGCTTTGCGCAGAACACGTCGGGGCGTTCCGTCAGCCCCACCGAGCGAAAAACGTGCCGTCCCGCCTCTTCCAGAAACGGCTCCACGCACCCCTCGCCCGAAATATAGTCGATCCGCATTTTTTCAAGTCGCGTCCGCACGTCCCGCACGACGGCGGCGTCCGCCCGGTCCCGCAGATAGCAGACCAGCCCGTCCGTCTGAAATCCGGTGCCGAGCCTGACGGCTTCCAGCCGCAGCTGTTCGCTTTTCAGCCGTTTTCGCACCAGCGCCGCGTTGTCCTTGAAGCCGTCGGTAAACCCTTCCCGGGAGCCCTGCTCCTGCATATCGCTCTGGGGCTCCCCGACGCCTTTTTTCGGGTAACCCTGAACGCCGAAGCAAAGACACCCGGGCGCGCCGTCGACGAACAGCAGAAGATTGCCCGACAGCAGCGCGTCCTTCGCGTCGCAGAGGGTAAAAAGCTGGCTTTGCTGAACGCCGGAGGAAACGCGGTCCCGGATCGCGCGCAGCAGCGCGTCGGGATCCTCCGGCAGATTTTCCGCCGACAGGACCGGGTTTGTTACGCTCAGAAATATTTCGGTGTTGTCGCACATGCCGTCAAAATAAAACAGCCGGACGGGGACGCGCGCCGGGGAGAGGAACAGAGATCTCGTTTTATAGTCAAAGCTGCCGCCGAAGAAAGCCCCGAGGGCCACGGCGTTTTCCGTCAGAGAGTCGCTCAGGGGGCGGTTTCCCGGCTCCTTTCGCGTGACGGATTCAAGAAGCTCCATCGAATCACCTTTTTTAGTCTGCCGCGTTTTGCCGGAAATATACGGCAGAAACAAAAAAAGCGCGGGGCCGTTCCGCCCTGCGCCTGCCGGATGCATCGAATGCGTTATTATCTCGTCCGTATCGGTTCCGTGACCGGATATCCCGCCGCCCCGAACGCCCGTTCTGCCCTCCCGAAGTCGCCGGATTTCACCATCAGATAATCCGTGTCGAAGGTGGAGAGGGCGAACACGGGGATCTTCTCCTCCGCCAGCGTTCCGGTGAGACGGGCGAGGATCCCCACCAGCGAAAAGTCGAGCTGTCCGCCCACGCCGAACATGCGCCAGCCGTCCTCCCGGTCCGTCGTGGTTTGCGGCGCGTCCTCCGCCGGGCAGACCAGGGAAAACTCCGTGTCGGTCGCCGCGGTGAAGCGGAAGGGCTTTGACAGGTCGACGCCGCTGAAATCGGGGAGCTTGCACACCGTGAATTCTCCTTCGACGGGATGCAGAAAGATCCGCTGCGTCTGCACAAACGTGTCGTACCACTGTTCCTGAAAACGGACGGCGTCTTCCATTTCGCGTTTTGTGAAGCTCGTCCCCTCCGGCGCGGCGATCAGCTTGTCCTCGTTGTCGTCTCTGCGGTGGACGACGCCGATCACCCGGCACTCCGCCTCCCGCACCGGTTCGTTCACGCCCAGCAGGTAAACGTCCAGATCCTCGCCGTCCCCGCCGGGCACGCCGGGGATGTAACCGTAGTTGATCGGGTAGGTGAGGGTATAATCCCCTTTTCGGTGGACGTATCCGATGGGGCGGTCGATCCGGATCCGGATCGTTTTCCCGAGATACGACCACACGGTCGCCTTGCGCAGCGCGGATTGAATAAACCCGTGTTTCCCCGCCAGGTAATGCTCCCGTCCCGCGTCTATGGGGCATTCCGCCGCCAGACGCAGCTTGAGCGCCTCGTACTCCTTCGCTGCGGCCCGGTTCGCGTTCATGTAATCGCGGAAATTGAGATAATCCCGCCAGGCCCCGCCGTCCGTTTTTACGACGTGGATGAAATGGGTCTGAAGGTCGCCGGTGCCGTCGTAACGGCTTCCGCAGGCGAACAGAAGCTGCTGAGCCAAATCCGTCTGCGGGCGGTAATAAAAACCGGCTTTCTCCAGCGCTGCCTGTTTTTCAAGCACCGCGTCAAGGCTTTTGACCGCCGCGGCGATATCCACGATGGGCTTTGCCATGATGGTTCTGATCGCCGTGCTGCCGACGTGCTGAACGTCGTCTGCCGTGTCGCCGAGAATTTCCTTCAGCCGCGCGATCGTCTCCGCCGCTTCGGTTTCCCATGCTTTTTCGTGCGGGTACAGCCGTACCGTCCCGCTCCTGAGTCCCAGCATCACGCCGCCTCCTTTTTGATATGGAATATTGTAGCATTTTTTACGGGGAGATACAATACTGTAAATTCTGATTTATCGCTGCGCGACAAATCAGAATTTACAGTCATTAGGCATTAGGCAATAGGCATTAGAATCTGTAAATTTACCTTCTGCGTTTTATCGTAAAGAAAGCGTTAAGTAAACATAAGTGTAAATTTGGCATGAGTATATCAGATGATATCTATTTGTATATTTGAC
>CACYHJ010000430.1 GCA_902774165.1 Oscillospiraceae bacterium | reverse complement strand
ACGGTAATTTTACATTTATATTTCAAATGCCGTATTAAAAGTTGTTGAAAAATAACAGCGGCGTGTGTATAATAATCCTGAGGTGGTTTGAAATGGATATGACAGAGAAAAAAATCGGCTCAAAAGAGATTTTCGACGGCAAAATCCTGCATCTGTTTGTCGACGACGTGGAGCTTCCCAACGGGAAGCAATCAAAACGGGAATATATCCGCCATCAGGGCGCGGTCTGCGTCGTTCCGCTGACCGAAGACGGGAACGTGATCGTCGTTGATCAGTTCCGGTATCCCTTCGGCAGAGTCGTTACCGAGATCCCGGCAGGCAAGATCGATCCCGGCGAGGACCCCCGCACGGCGGCGCTGCGGGAGCTTTCCGAGGAGACCGGCGTCACGGATTGCGCGCTGGAATTTATCGGCGAGTTTTATTCGAGTCCGGCGATCCTGACCGAAGTCATCTATATGTATACCGCGAAAAACCTGACCCGCGGCGCGCTGCACCCGGATCCGGGAGAGTTCGTCGAGGTACGGGAGGTACCGCTGGAAACGCTGGTGCAGGACATTATGGACGGCAGAATCAAGGACGCGAAAACACAGGCTGCAGTACTGAAAGCATATATCAAGGAGAAACGCGTATGAGCAGAATCATTGTCGCGGGCGGCGGCCACGGAGGAATCGCCGCGGCTTCCCTTCTGGCAAAAAAAGGCGTTGACGTTACGGTATACGAAAAAAATCCGGAAAACGGGATGGGATACGACTGGACGGACATTTTCGATCCGAAGGCGTTCCGGGAGATCGATATGCCGATGATGCCGGTCACCCGGTTTGAATACAAGGAGCATATGACCTTTTATTCCCGAAACGAGCTGACCGGCCTGCGCCAGCAGATCCCGCCGGAAAAGCTGGAGATCAAGGTGGAGCGCAGCGATCTTTACCGTCATATTATCAAATATGCCCGGGAGAACGGCGTAAAATTCGAATTTGAACGCGAAATTCTGGGGCCGTTGACCTCCGGCAGCCGCGTGATCGGCGTAAAGACGGACAAGGGCAATGAATACGCGGATCTTGTGATCGACGCCTGCGGCCTTGACTCCCCGGTGAAAAAAAATCTCCCCGCCTCCTGCGGCGTGAACCCGGAGACGGGAAAGAACAATCAGTTCTATGTTTACAGAGCTTTTTACAACCGCGCGACGGAGGACGAAGTCGAAGATAAATATAAGGTCTGCCTGTTCGGAGAGGGCATTCTCGGCATCGCCTGGATCGCGACGGAAAAAGAATATACCGATCTGCTGATCGGCAGATTCGAGCCCTTTACAAAAGAGGAGACCGACCGGGCGGCGGAGTTTTACCGCATGAACAACCCCTCTCTCGGCAGGGAGCTGAAGCGCGGCGGACAGTTTGTTAAAATCCCTGTTCGCCAGCCGCTGTCAAAACTGGTCTGCGACGGTTACGCCGCAATCGGCGACAGCGCATATATGACCGTGCCGATCATCGGCTCCGGAATCGCCAACTGCTTCCGCGCGGCAAAAATGCTGGCGGACGTCGTTACGGACGACACGGACCGGGCGTTTACGGAACAGACCCTCTGGAAATACCAGGCAAAATATTACACAAAACTCGGTGCGGGATACGCCGTGCTCGCCTGCGTAAAGGAGGCGCTGACGCTCTTTACGCCCGATGAGCTGGATTATCTGTTTGACAACGGCGTGATCACCGCAAGCGATCTTTCCATCGACGCGGACACGAGAAACATCTTCAATATTATGCACGGCAACACCCTTGAAACCTATAAAACAAAGGTGGTCGAGGTGGTAAAGGACCCGGCGCTGCTGAAAAAACTGATGCGCGTGGGCGCTAAGATCTCCGCGGTAGCCGCCGTCACCTCCGCCATGCCGAGACTGTGGTCGAAAGCGAGAGTCAGGGCGTGGGTCAAGGCGTATGAAACGGTGATTTGCCGGGGTCTTTGACCTCGGCAAATCAGTATTTTACAAGTTCTCACACACCCACCGGTCGTCGACGTAATAATTATAGCTCTCCGACAGGCTGTCGTCCGTAAACACCTTTATCATCTCGTCAAAGCTTTCGGCGAGGTGATAATTTTTTAATTCGGAGAGGCGGATCCATTTCATCTCGCCCTCCTCGGAGGATTTCAATTCGCCGGAGAACCGGTCCGTTTTATAAAACAGGACGATATAACGGTAGTTTTCTTTATTATCTACCCACTGCTTGATCCCGCAGAGCTTCGGGTCACGGATCTCAAGGCCCGTCTCCTCTTTCATCTCGCGGATCACCGAGCGGACAAAGGACTCCCCCGGCTCCACGTGCCCGCCGGGGAACGTCACGCCGGGCCAGTCCGGATCGACCCGATCCTGCACAAGGATCCGGTCGCCGTCGTAGATCATGCACATGTTGGTGAATACCGCAGGTTCTGTTTTGGCCATTATTTCCTCCTGAAGTAGTAAATTCTGATTTATCGCGCAGCGATAAATCAGAATTTAAGTGGCCAGTGGACAGTGATCAGTTGTCAGTTTCGGAAAAGCGCTTCGCGCCTTTTTATTATAGAAAACAGTACTTTCAAAT
>CACYHJ010000429.1 GCA_902774165.1 Oscillospiraceae bacterium | reverse complement strand
CTCCGGCTACCGGATCGGACCGTTCGAGATCGAGAGCGTGATCATGGAGCTGCCCTACGTTCTGGAATGCGGCGTTTCCGCCGAGCCGGACGAGATCCGCGGGCAGATCGTCAAGGCGAGCGTGGTCCTGACCAAAGGCACCGAACCCACAGAGGAGCTCAAAAAAGAGATTCAGAACTATGTCAAAGAACACACCGCGCCCTATAAATACCCGCGCAAGGTCGTGTTCCGCGATTCCCTGCCGAAGAGCATCAGCGGGAAGATTCAGAGGAATAAATTATGATTTAACGGCGAAGCCGTTAAATCATAATTTACAGTCATTAGGAATTAGGCAATAGGCATTAGAATCTGTAAAATTTACCTTCTGCGTTTTATCGTAAAAAAAGCGTTAAATAAACATAAGTGTAAATTTGGCATGAGTATGTCAGATGATAGCTATTTGTATATTTGACTGATACTAATGCCTAAGTAAACACTGATTAATGGTCATTTTTCAACCAAAAAACCCAAGAACTCCATAAAAATCGAGATTTCAGCTAAAAAAAGAGTCAATTGGGTATTTTTTGTTTCACCTATCTGTCGTTTTCACCCAAAATGGGCGCAATAACTCTATAGGTCATGCCATAAGTCGGTTTTTTGCGTTGTATTTTGCGGCATTTTGCCGACCTTTCCATATCATATACAGATTGGCCGACGCAAAAAGCACGTTTCCGGCGGCTTCCAGTTTACGCAATCCCCGATACGGTGTTTTTCGGAAACCGAAGATATCTTTGACGATGTGGAATACATATTCTACCTTGCTGCGCACTCGGGATTTCTGATACTCCATGTATCGAAGCCAATATGTTCCCGGTCCTTCTTCCCACGCAAACTTTCTGTACGGTTTTTGCTTATTCACACGGAAGTCTATCTTTGACAGATTGGGATCGTTCTTTATCTCATCATGCTTTTCCAGAGCGCAGTAAGCGGAATCTCCGTAACCTACTTCATCATCTTCCCGGAATAACTTGTATGCTACCGTTGCGTCGTTTACGTTTGCAGCTGTCGTGACTATGGTGTGGACCAATCCCGAGCCTGCATCTACGCCGACATGCAGCTTCGCCCCGAAATACCACTGATTTCCCTTCTTTGCCTGATGCATCTCGGGGTCGCGTTCCTGCGCTTCATTCTTTGTCGATTTCGGCGCATCAATTATCGTAGCGTCAACGATCGTGCCGCCTCGCATAATGTACCCGTTTTCTTCCATAAACTTCTGGACAGAATCGAAGAACAGTTTATCTATTCCATTGTCCACTATGAGTTTTCTGAACTTGCACAACGTCGTCGCATCTGGAACGCTTTCTTCCAGAAAATCTATGTGCATAAATTTGCGCATAGCATAGCTGTCGTAAATTGCGTCTTCCAATGCTTCGTCCGACAGCGAGTACCACCGCTGCAGCAAATACATCCGGAACATGATCTCGATCGGGATCGCCTTGCGTCCTCTTGTGTTTTTGTAGTAATATGGTTCGATTATTGCCACGATCTCATCCCACGGTATGATCTCATCCATACACTCCAGAAACTCTTCCCGCTTTGTCTTCCGCTTCCGGTGACTGTATTCGATATCCGTAAAACTTACCTGTTTTTCCATGTCAAACGCCCCTTTCCGTGTTGATTCTATTATATCACACTTTTGGTCGTTTGTCAGTAGAATTAATCAGTGTTTACCTAATTCCCAGTGCCTGATGACTAAATTCTGATTTAACGGCTCCGCCGTTAAATCAGAATTTAACTCTTGCATCTTCCCCGAAACAGTAGTATAATAGTTTGAATGGACCGAAGAAGGAGGGACGCCGTGAATATTGAGAAAGCGAAAAGAGTGACCCTGTTCTGCGGTCACTACGGCAGCGGAAAGACGAATCTTGCGGTCAATTACGCCATGTTTCTCAGACGGCAGGGCCGTCCCGTGGCGCTGGCGGACATCGACATCGTCAACCCCTATTTCCGCAGCAAGGACAGCGAGCTTGAACTGCGCGCGGCGGGCGTCGACGTGATCTCCCTCCCCTTCGCAAACAGCAACGTCGACCTGCCCAGTCTCCCCAGCGAGGTTTACGGGCTTGTGGAAAAACGGGACCGGATGGCGGTGATGGATATCGGCGGCGACGACCGCGGAGCCTACGCTCTGGGCAGGTTCGCGCCGTATATCGTGCGGGAAAACGATTTCGAGATGCTGTTCGTCGTCAATTTTTATCGTCCGTTGACCCGCACCGCCGAAGAGGCGTTTGAGGTCATGCGGGAGATCGACGCGGTTTGCGAGGTTCCCTTCACCGGGATCGTCAACAATTCAAATCTGGGAGAACTGACGGACGAGGACTGCGTCCGCCGCACGTTTAAGGAAGCTCAGAAGCTGTCGCGCCTTGCCGACAAGCCGGTCCGGTTCACCTCGGTTGAGGAGCGGCTTGCGGGTTCGTTCCCGGAGGACGGGATCTTCCCGATCCGTTTGCAAAAGAAATTATTTTAACAGGAAGTGTGTATATGGCCGAGTCCGCCTGCATCGGCTGCGCCAGCTGCGCGATCATGTGTCCGGACTGCGTGATCACAGTGGAAAGGTAAGGTGAAGGACATGAGCGAAAAAGTTTTGATGAAGGGCAACGAGGCGATCGCCGAGGCCGCGATCCGCGCCGGCTGCCGCCATTATTTCGGTTATCCCATCACGCCCCAGACCGAGCTTGCGGCCTATATGGCGAAGAGAATGCCGAAGATCGACGGCGTATTTCTTCAGGCTGAAAGCGAGATCGCCGCGATCAATATGGTCTACGGCGTTTCCTCCGCCGGACTGCGCGTAATGACCTCTTCCTCCAGCCCCGGAGTTTCTCTGAAGCAGGAGGGCATCTCCTACATTGCCGGCTCCGACCTTCCCGCGCTGATCGTCAACGTGGAACGCGGCGGCCCCGGCCTTGGCGGCATTCAGCCTTCCCAGTCCGATTATTATCAGGCCACCAAGGGCGGCGGACACGGCGACTATCACCTGATCGTCCTTACCCCCGCCTCCGTACAGGAGATGGCGGATCTGACCGCGCTTGCCTTTGACCTTTCCGACAAATACCGCGTTCCGGCGATGCTGCTTGCCGACGGCACCATCGGACAGATGATGGAGCCCGTTGAGCTGCCCGAAGAAAGCTGCTCCAAGGTGGAAAAGCCCTGGGCGGTCACCGGCACGAAGATGCAGAGAAAACATAACATCGTCAACTCCCTCTACCTTGTTCCAGAGGAGCTGGAGCGCACCAACATGGAACGCTTCGAGCGCTATGCCGAAATCGAAAAGAACGAGGTGCGGTATGAGGAATTCATGACCGAAGACGCGGACGTCTGCGTCGTTGCGTTCGGCATCGCCGCCCGCGTATCCAAAAACGCGGTCGTCGCCGCCCGGAAGGAAGGCATCAAGGCAGGTCTGATCCGCCCGATCACCGTGTGGCCCTTCCCGAAGCAGCCCGTCGCAGACATCGCGCCCCGCGTGAAGGGCTTCGTCAGCGTTGAGCTTTCCATGGGCCAGATGATCGACGACATCCGCCTTGCCTGCGGCTGCTCGAAACCCGTATCGCTGTGCAACCGCGTGGGCGGCATGATCCCCACGCCCGACGAGGTTCTGGACGCGATCAGAAAAATGAACGGAGGGCTTGCATAATGGTAGTCTTTGAAAAACCGAAAAGTCTGACGGACGCCGAGTTCCATTACTGCCCCGGCTGCACACACGGCATCATTCACCGCCTTGTCGCCGAGGCGATCGACGCGACCGGCTGCGAAGGGAACGCCGTCGGCGTCGCGCCTGTCGGCTGCGCCGTTATGGCATATAACTATTTCGCCTGCGATATGGTCGAGGCCGCTCACGGCAGAGCCCCCGCCGTCGCGACGGGTCTGAAAAGAGCGATGCCCGATCACGTGATCTTCACTTATCAGGGCGACGGCGACCTTGCCTCCATCGGTATGGCGGAAACGGTTCACGCTGCTGCAAGAAACGAAAACATCACCGTGATCTTTGTCAACAACGCGATCTACGGCATGACGGGCGGCCAGATGGCGCCCACCTCCCTGCCCGGCCAGGTCACCCAGACCTCCCCTTACGGCAGAGACGTCAAAACCGCCGGCTATCCGGTCAAGGTCTGCGAGATTCTCTCCCAGCTTGACGGTCCGGAGTTTATCGCGCGCGTTGCGGTCAACAACGTCAAGAACGTCAGAAACGCGAAGAAGATCATCCAGAAGGCGTTTGAAAACCAGATCGCCGGCAAAGGCTTCTCCCTTGTCGAGGTGGTCTCCTCCTGCCCGACCAACTGGGGCATGACGCCGGTGAAGGCGCTGGAATGGGTTGAGGACAAGATGATTCCTTACTACCCGCTGGGCGTATACAAAGACAGAAGCGCGAAGGAGGCTGAATGACATGACGACAGAAATTCTGATTGCCGGATTCGGCGGCCAGGGCGTTTTGTTCGCCGGCAAATTCCTTGCGTATAAAGGTCTTCTTGAGAACAGGCAGCTTTCCTGGCTGCCCTCTTACGGCCCGGAAATGCGCGGCGGCACCGCAAACTGCAGCGTGATCCTCAGCGATGAAGCCGTCGGCTCCCCCATCGTTTCAAAGCCGGACGTTCTGATCGCGATGAACCTTCCGTCTCTTGACAAATTTGAGAACGACGTGGTTCCCGGCGGAACGATCTTCGTCGAGTCCACCCTGATCTCCCGCAAGATCGCGCGCGACGACGTCAAGGTCTTTTACGTCCCTGCGACGGAGCTTGCGAAATCCATCGGCGCTCCGACGCTTGCAAACATGGTCATGGTCGGCAAATTCATCAGGGAAAGCGGCGCTGTTTCCTATGAGAATCTTGAGGCCGCGCTGAAGAAAGTGGTCTCCGCAAGACACGCGGACCTTCTTGATATCAACCTGAAGGCGATCAATACCGGATACAACTATGAATAAATTCCGATTTATTCT
>CACYHJ010000428.1 GCA_902774165.1 Oscillospiraceae bacterium | reverse complement strand
CGTAATGGCGGCGGGCTTTGTGCCGCTGTACTTCGCGAATACCCTGCCCTTCGCCATCGCCGTGGCCGCCGTGATGGGCGTCGGTATCGCCGCGTGTCTGACCACCATGGATTGCATCGGCGCCAAGATCGTGGACGACGATTACCGCAAATACGGGATCCGGCGCGAGGGCATCATCAATTCGTTGGGCGGCGTGATGAACCGGTTAAACGGCCTTTACACGTCCCTCGCGTTTTATGTGGCAAGCTCCGCCTTCGGCTTTGTAAACGGCGACGATCCCGGCCCGAACCCGGGCTTTGCAGCAAGGATTTTGCTGTGCGTTTTTCCCTTCGCCGCCATGGTGATCGCCAGCGTGATCACGTTCTTCCTGCATTTCCCCGCGGACGAAACGGCGTCCTCCGAAAATGGATAAATACCTGATCCTGAACGCGGACGATTTCGGCTACGACGCCGAAACGAACGAGGCGATCGAAACGCTGCTGAAAAGCGAACGCATCACCTCCGTTTCGCTTCTCGCGCCCGCCCCTGCCGCCAAAGAGCTTAGGCGGGTCGCTGCCGCATGACGTCAGGTCCCTGACCTTCGGCGCGACGCGCCGGGACGTGCGCGCGGAGCTTGCCGCGCAATATGACCGGATCGCGGCGCTGGGCTGCGGGATCGACCACGCGGACGCCCATTCCGGCGCGCTGTACGGCCTTGCGGGACGGCGTTTTTATCTGGACGCGTTCGACCTGTGCGCGGCGCGGCGTCTCCCTTTCCGCTTTCCGAAAACGCCGGGCTTTTTCCTGCGGGAGACGGGCGGCCGGGCGGCTCCGGCAATCAAAGCGATACATGGCGCGATCCTGCGGCAGGCGGAAAAACGAAACGTTCTTCTGCCGGACGACGTGTTCAGCGACCCGCGAAAAGCTGAAGCGATCGAAAGCAGAGACGCTTTGTTCGCTTATTACCTGAACGCCGTGCGTGGCTGCGGCGCGGGCGTGACCGAGATCTTTCTGCATCCCCGCGTTTCCGAAGCCGGACCCGGTTCGCCGTGGCGCAAACGCAGGTGGGAATACGATCTGCTCCTTTCCGGCGCGCTGATCCGGGAGGCAAAGGCGTGCGGCGTGCAGGTCGTCGGCCCGGCGCAGTGTTACCGTTAAGCGGCGTTCACGTCACTGTGCCGCCATCCTCTCTCGAGGAGCGGTAACGTGAGAAAAGAACTCCCGTATCATCAGAAAGGGGCTGTTGCATTAAGCCCCAAAAAAATACGACCGGGTAGCCCAAAAGGGTTGCCCGGCCGCTGCTTTCATAGTATAATTTAATTGCTAAAAAACCATACAGAAAGCGAGATAATTGTACTATGAAAAACAACAGAAATCAAGTAGTATTGTTTACTTCATTCTTTCAAGTTCTACAGTCTTATCATCCCACGGACTGTACAGACTTAATGTGTTTTCATCAATAAAACTGTATTCATACATAACGATGCCGTAACCCAGATATGCATACTCCTCGGGAGGTTGGTTATCATCATTAAACACTAACCCGCAATACAACTCATGGTCTGTAGCGCACCATACAATGTCCTCAGGGTATTGCAGTTCGTCGAGAATATATCCCATCGGTGATGAATATCCGGTGCCGTCGGCATTGAAGATCAGTTGTCCGTTTGCCCATGTGCCGACCAGATTATCGGGAGTTTCGGCATCTTCCGGAAATTCCTTGTAGACTTTTGCTCCGGGTACGTAAGCATGGGCAGACCGTTTGTCGTCGGGACCGTTGTAATATCCATTCAACCATGACAGTACAAGTTTTTTCTCATTTTCAAGATATATAAAAGTGATTTGAAAACGGTCAGCGGAAAACAAATAAGGCCTCGGAAAAGTTCATTTCCGGGCCTTTTCGTATTTTTACGGGTTATTCCCGTGGTAAACTGTGTGGAAGCTGTTCCTGCCTGATTTAACTGTAGATCATACTCCATGCGGCATCGATGCTGTGAATTGTTCCCGCGAAAGGATTTGCCGCAAAATAATCGTCTGTACGGACAATAAACGAAACGACTGCCGTGTTGTTCGTGTAGAATTCCGTAGCATACTGCACCAGATACTCTGTGCCGTTTTCGTCTTTTATACGCGCAGCGCCGGAACCTCTTTCATCATTGGGGTCTTTTTTAGCGTCGCCGATCTCCAATCCGTCAAATACTATGGAAATCGCTTCCTGCCCGTCTGTATATTCTCCCTTAACGTTAAAGGCGACCGCCATCTTCGCGAGTTCGCCTTTGCCCGCGGATTTAATATCCTCATAGCTTCTGTAATCCGTCGTGCTGTTATACACCTGGATATAGTCGGCCAGATAGTTTTTCTGGAAGCCGCTTGATTTTCCCGAATCTCCGAAGCCGCTCATCACATAATCGTCTTCATACCACGCAAAGCCCTGTGCCTCAACAAGGGATACAAATTCCTCGCCGGACAGTTCAAGGAAAGCACGGAACAGCACGGCGCCGTTTTGGAAATAAGGCGATTCTTCCGCGGTCTGTTCCGCAGCCGTCTCGTCGGCAATTGTCGTTTCGTCGTTCTGAGCGGGCTCGGTCACCGTATCGTCTGCGCCGGTCTCCGAACCGTCGTTTTTCTCGGAACCGCCGCATGCGGCAAGAGCGAACAGCAAAGATGCTGCAATCAGCAGGGCTAACAGTTTTTTCATGATCATGATACTCCTTTGAACCGTATATTGTTTACTGTGTCATTATACATCACCTTCGCCGGAAAGGCAAGAAGTATTTCAAACTCTACCGACGGGCGAACCGACTTGAACCTCAGGTTATTGCAATCTGCCCACCAAAGAGTAAGCCGGCCCGCGGGAGGTATCCGATGAATAAAAAGCAAAGGCTGCTGCCGATCCCGAAACGGAACCGCAGCGGCCCTTTTTTAGTTTTGCAAACGTATCGGTCAGTCAGACGCGGGATACGGTGAAAAGCGAGTAGAAATACCAATTCGATGCTGTTTTATCTACCGACAGTATGATTTTCGTGCAGGGATACCACGATCACAACGTGGTTACGCACACCGTTTCCCGCGGAAACTTTCACACATTCGGCAAAACAGATTTGCGCGATCGCTTCAGTAAAATCCGGGCGATTTTGGGCACAGA
>CACYHJ010000427.1 GCA_902774165.1 Oscillospiraceae bacterium | reverse complement strand
AGCCTTGTCAACGCCGACGCGAACGACGACAACGACGGCTACTACAGCTTCAGCGCGAAGATCGTCGGCTGCAAGGCCCTCAAAGCCGACAAGGAAGTCTACGCGATCGCCTACGTTGAGACCACCGACGGCAATGTCTATTATTCCGCCAACGGCTATGCTCTCCACGTTGACGTGTGGGGCGTTGCGTAAGCGGAACCGAAAATTCCAAAAAACCGATTACAAAAAGCTCTCCGCTCCGGCGGGGAGCTTTTTTATGAAAATTCAGATGGACCGGGCCGAGCCCGATCCATCTGAATTTTCAGGCATCAGGCATTAGGCAATAGTCATTAGCATTTGTAAAGTTTACTCTCGGCGTTATAGCCTAAAGAAAGCGTTAAATAAACATAAGTGTAAAATTGGCATGAGTATGTCAGATGATATCTGTTTGTATATTTGACACTAATGCCTAATGCCCAGTGTCTGATGACTGAATTCTGATTTACCGGCTTTGCCGCTAAATCAGAATTTATCCATTCCTTGCTATTTTTAATCCCCGCCTTGACATTCCCGCCCCGAGAACGTATACTTGAGGCATGAAGATTTTAATTATTGCAGTATTCCTTGCGGTAATCCCTGGAATCAAAAAGCGCCGCGGAGCGCCGCTTCCGCGGGAATTCACGCAGGCGGTATGCGGGATATGCGCCTGCCTGATCATGCTGTCCCATACGCTCTACGGGTACGACGTGTCATACGCGTGGCAGAATTATCCGGGGCAGATCTTTATTATGGACCAACTGGTGGTGGCGCCGTTTTTGTTCATTTCCGGCTGGGGTGTTTTTATGTCGATCCGGAAGAATCCGGATTACGCACGGGCGATTCCCCGAAAGAAAATTCTGCCGCTGTATCTGCGTTTCGCGCTGGTCAATACGTGCTGCGTTCTTCTGGCGGCGGCGCTGAAGATCCCCCTGACCGCGAAACAGATCGTCCGGTCCTACTGCTGTCTCGGCACGGTGCTGTTCGGCAGACTGGGCTCCTGCAGCTGGTTTATCGGCGTGATGATCATTCTTTATCTGATCGTGTTCTACGTGTATCTGGTATTCCGGCGGAAGGAAATCGCCGCCCTGACGGCGGTCAGCGTCCTGACCGTGCTTGTTTTTGTTCTCCTGCGTGTCATGAAGATGCCTTCCCCCTGGTGGGATACGATCCTCGTTTTTCCGTTGGGCATGTGGACCGCGCGTTTTTCCGTTCCTGTGGGAAAAGCCCTGAAAAAGAGCGCTTTCTTCGGCGCGGGAAGTCTTCTGGTTTTGCTTTTGCTGCTCACGCTGTCTGAGCTTGGATACCATCGCGGCAAACCGTGGGCGTTTTTGCCCGCGCCGGCGTTTCTGTGCTGCGCGCTGACGGTGCTCTCGGTCTATCTCCGGCCGAAGCATCCGGTGTTTGCTTATTGCGGGAAACGGGCGCTTTATCTGTATTTAGTGCAGGAACCGGTGCTGCGGATCCTGCAGCAGCTTGAGGCCGGGCCGCTCGGGCACCTGCGGTCCGCGCTGCCGTTTTTATTCCGCGCGGACGGCAGAATGAATCTGTACGTCTATGCTTTGATTGCGATTCCGATGATATTCTTCACCGCAGAACTGTTTGCGCGGCTCTGGGACGCCGTGGGAAAGGGGTTGCCATGGAAGAAAAAAGAAAATTCGGCCTGACCTCCAATCTGCTGAAGATGATCGCCTGCGCGACGATGCTGATCGACCATATCGGCGCGGTGTTTTTCTCCTCATATGCCGGTTGGATGACCTTGGGCGTTCTGTCGCTTCCGGCGTTCCTCGGCGGCGCGTCATTCACGGTATCCTGCTTCCGTGATTTCTGGCTGATGCGGTATATCGGCAGGTTTGCCATGCCCATTTACTGCTACCGGGCGGCCATCGGCGGCATCTATACGCGCAACCGGAAAAAATATATCTTCCGTATGGTTCTGTTCGCCCTGATCGCCGAGATCCCCTTTGATCTTGCGTTCAATGAAACGTGGTTTGACCTGCAGTACAACAACGTGATGATCACCCTGACCGTCGGCGTACTCTGCGTCATGGCGGCGGAATCGCTGAGAAAGAGCGCGGTGCAGGATGATGCGTCCTCCCGTCCGGCAGCGGCCTATCTTCTGCCGTCTCTGCTGATTTTTGCGGCAGGCGCCATCGCTGCGGAGTTGGCGAACGCGGACTACGGCTGGGTCGGCGTCGCGTTCATCGCCTGTTTTTATTATTTCCGCAATCGTCCCGCAATCATGTCCGTCGTCTTTGCGCTGCTGACGATCGCGCCGGATCTGATCGAGTCCCTGATCAAGTATCAGATCCTTGTGATCCCCGTCGAGGCCGCGGCGTCTCTGGCGCTGATCCTGATCCTCCTGCATAACGGGAAAAAGGGCAGCGACAGCAAGCTGCTGCAATACGGCTTTTACGCGTTCTATCCGGTTCATCTTGCCGTCATTGCGGCAATCAACCTTCTCATTCTCCGCTGACGCGGGCAGAAAGGAAACGTCCCCATGAATCAGCTTGGCATTTCCTCCTCCTGTTATTATCCCGAACCGACGGAAAAGGCGTTCGAAAAAGTCTGCGCGACGGGCGTGCCGGTCGCGGAGATTTTCTT
>CACYHJ010000426.1 GCA_902774165.1 Oscillospiraceae bacterium | reverse complement strand
GGCCGCCGTCAAGAAGGCGGTTCTCGCTGATCGCGTTCACGCGCCAGTCAAGGTTCAGGATCGTACGATCCTCGGGGACCAGTTCAAAATCATGCGCTGTCTCGGTGACCTGCGCCGCCGAATAATTGGAAGCGCTGAATGAAAAATCACGGATCCCGCAGCCGGTAATGCGCAGACCGGCGCCGTTTTCCCTGCCGACCTCGGCGATGCGTGTTTTATAATGCGAACCGTTCTCCTGCGGGCGGATATAATGGATGAAATTCTCTCTGACGCTCAGTTCATACATTCCGAAACGCGCGGCTTTATATCGGTCCGGGTAAGTCTCCCCTGTTCCGCCGAGGCCGAAATACCGGATCCGGTCATATTCCTTTTTCAGGTCAAGCTCGATCCCAAGGCGCGGCAGCAGCGGAAGATTCTCCCGCACCGTGCCCTCAGTTTCAATCTGAAGAATCCCGGCGTCGGTAAACGTAAATACCGTCTTCATCCGGATCAGCGGCGGTACCGCGGGAGCGCCGAGAGAGAGCTCGCAGCAAATCTCGATTCTGTCGTCAAACGGAACGACCCGGGCGCCGTACGTCTTCTGCGCAACGTGATCGAAATGATTCGCCCTCCACTCGTCCGCGGATCCGCGGTTATAGCACGGGGCGCGCCATATCGCGAATCTTTCCGGCGCGTCAAGCAGCTCTTCTCCAGACCGTTTGACGGAGCAGATCCTGCCGTAGGATTTATCGAACCGGTATTCATTTTTGCCGCAGAAAACCGTCACGTATCGGTCTTCTTCCCGGTATGTGACGCGGGATTTTTCCCGGCGCGTCTCCGTCGACCGCGACGCAGACAGTTCAAACTGAAGAAATCCGGTTTCATATCCCGCCTGAGCCCATAAGGTTTCCTCTTTTTGCCGGATCGAGACCGTCAGAAAACTGTTTTCCTCAAGCTCAGTTTCCGACGGTTCAAAGAGGAAAACGCACTTTTCCTCTCCGGGAAGAACGCCGTCGAGAGCGATCTGACCGCCGCTGATTCCGCGCCCTGCTTCCTCAACGGTCCATTCAAGGTACAGATCGTCAAAAGACGTAAAGCAGCGAAGATTCCGGAGGGAAAGAACGCCGTCGGCAAAGCTGCCGCGGAACGGCTCATAGACTTTTTTCATATCGTAATATCCGGGACGCGGCGAACGGTCCGGGAAAACAAGCCCGTCGATGCAGCAGATACCGTCGTTGGGGAAATCGCCGAAATCCCCGCCGTAATAATACCGCTTCTTTCCGTTTTCATCCGGAATGCAGACGGCGTGGTCCGTGAGTTCCCAGATACACCCGCCCGAAAAATTCGGGTCCGTGTCGGCAAACTTCCAGTAATCGTAAACGTCGCCGGTGCTCATGGAACAGACGTATTCGCACATGAAGAAGGGCTTTGTATATTCCGGAGAATGAAGATATTTTTCAATATAGTCCACATCCGCGTACATCCGGCTTTCCACGTCGGAAATATCCGCGAAGCACTCCCCCTCCGGCACGGCTTTAAACTCAAGATGCGCATTCTCGTAATGCACAAGCGCGGACGGGTCACGTTTTTTGATATACTCCCGCATCGCCCTGTGGTTGACGCCGCAACCGCTCTCATTGCCCAGAGACCACATCAGAACGCAGCCCCGGTTCTTATCCCGTTCATAAAGACGCGCCGCCCGGTCAACGTAAGCCTCGCGCCATTCCGGAATCGTGGAAAGCTTTGACCAGCGCATCCAGTCCCAATCCGCGTCGGTGTTGAAGCCCATGCCGTGGGTTTCGATGTCCGCCTCATCGACAAGATAGAACCCCATGGTTTCACACAGCTCGACAAACCTCGGATCGTTCGGATAATGAGAGGTGCGGATCGTGTTGACGTTCGCCCGTTTCAGCAGGACCAGGTCCCGGAGCATATCCTCCGGCGTGATCACATATCCGTTCTCGCCGGAGTCATGTCGGTTGACGCCGCGCAGCCGGACCGGCCGACCGTTGACTAAAAGCATTTTGTTTTCAATCTTGATTTCGCGAAGCGCGACGGAGGACCGGATCGTTTCATCCCCGAACGAGAGATATAGCGTATACGTCTGAGGACATTCGTCGCTCCACAGATGCATCATTTCCCGGGAAATGGAGATCCTGATTTCAGCGTCGTCAGACGCCCCCTCGGCGATCAGACCGCCGTCCGGGGACAGAAAACGGTAGCCGCAGACGCCGGAAGAGGTCCGAGAAAGCTTTACCGTCAGGCAGGCGGAGGCGAGATCGGGAGCAAAGGATTGAAGCAGCTGAAAGTCGGTGATCCGGTCCTTGCACCTTGAGAGAATGTATACTTCGCGGAAGATTCCGGAAAGACGGAAATAGTCCTGATCCTCAAGATAGGAGCCGTCGCACCATTTTACAACCAGCACGGCGATCCGGTTTGTTCCTGTTCTGACAAACGCGGAGATATCGAATTCACTGGTGCAGTGGCTGACCTGACTGTAACCGACGAAGCTTCCGTTGATCCAGAGATAAAAACAGGAGGAAACGCCTTCGAACGTAATGCTATTGACGCGCTCCGCCTGATCCTGCGTCAGTGTGAAATCCCGGATATGCGCCGCGCACGGGTTCTCATCTGGCACGAACGGA
>CACYHJ010000425.1 GCA_902774165.1 Oscillospiraceae bacterium | reverse complement strand
TGGATGGGACAGAAAAACAAGTCGCGTTGGGGCGGCTTGCCGGTCTCTGCATCGAAAAAGGGATGGAAAAGGAATGTGACTCCGTTCTCATGGAGATTCCGCAGATAAATCTGGCAGCTATACCCTTCCGTGGAAAAAATGGGCAAGTAGGAAAACAAGATCTTCGTCCTTTGTGCCGGGCCTTGAAACGGAATGAAGTGAGTTTCGAGACTATTGCGAAGATTCTCCGACGGACGATCAGTTATGACAGAAGTGAATTCGAATCGCTCAACGAGCTGGCGTCATACTTGCTTGATGACCCCGAATTCATTGTCCAATGGTTTGACGCATTGGCGGAGAAAATGACCGGCCGGTTGGCGTTCTGGCAGGAACTGGCTGCTATTTGTCCTGAACTGGAATTGGCTGAAATGTTCAAGTCGTCCATTCCGGTCGAGGCTATCCTGTCTCTGAGAAGAAGACAACTGGTAGAAGACGAGCTTACTCGTAAGGGATATCGAAATGAGCTGGCGAAAGTATTGACCGATGTCAGCGAAGATGTTGTGGACCGGTTGAATGAACTGGATAAAGAGCTTGACGAAAAAAGGATCACCCTTGAAGAATATGAAAAGCGATTGAGGAAATTGTAAAAAACATTTTCCGGGATGAGATGCCGGAGCGGAGTTGAACTGTCTCCGGTGAAAGTGAATTTCAGATCAAAAAGTATCTATTTAAAATATTTTAGACGCGCAACCCAATCACGACCTCTTTTTATGAAAATCGACTTGATTTTATATTCGCTGCGAGATATATTAGCGACAGACCATAAATGAAAAGGAAGATTGAATATGAATTTGAGGATCGGCTATTTTGCCCATTGGTTCCAACCCGCTTACAAACTGGCAGATTTCCTTCAGGAACAGGGGATTCCGGCGGAAAAAATTGATTATTCCCGGAAAAACTATCTGGAAAAATATGACGTTGTCCTGATCGAACAGAACGGTTTTAATGACTACGTCGAAAACGATGAGCTCTATATCCGCGACTGGATCCGGCGCGGCGGCATTCTGCTCTTCATGCATCAGGATTACTGCCGCTGGGCGCCGTATTTCCTGCCCGAGGAAGTCGGCTACACCCAGCTGATCCACCGCCCCTACGACATACACATGATCTTCGGCAAGGGTATCATCCAGCCCACCCTGTGGGAGGACAGCAACCACGTGCTGCACTGCCTGATGCGCTCAAAGTGCGGCAGGCTGTATACCAGCAGCTCGTTCAACAACGGCAGATCCTGGGAGACCGCCCGCAAGACAGACATCCCGAACAACAACAGCGGGGTCGACTGCGTGAAAACGGAGGACGGCAGGGTCTGGCTCGTTTCCAACCCGACGGATACCGACGAGCGCTCGCCGCTGACCCTTTCGGTCTCGGACGACAACGGCCTGACGTTCAAAGAGGCTGCCGTGCTGGAGGATAAACCCGGCGGGGAGTTCTCTTACCCGGCGATCATCGCCGACGGCGACAGGCTGTATATCACCTACACTTATCAGAGAGAAAAGATCGCGTTCGCGGAGGTTTCGCTGAATTAAGAACGGGCGGCGATGAGCTGTGAAACGTGAGATGTGAACTGTGAAATGTGAAAAGTAACCGATAACCGGCAGTGCGCTGCGTGATTCGTGATTGCCTCCGAAGCTATGCTTCGCGGGGTACGGCCGGAAATACTGTCTTCGCAACCGGCAACCAGTTGAGGCTATGCCGCGCGGAGTACGGTCGGGCTCACGGAGTTTTGAGCAGATAGCAGATAGCAACCAACAACCAACAACCACATCCGGACCGGTTCCCTGCGCGGGAGGCGGTCCTGATGATTTCTTTGCGTTTTTTGATAGAATTTTTGTTCAGCCGCAGGTCAAGGGAAGATTTTCGGACAGGAAATGCCGTATACTGAAGGTGTAAAACAAAACAATGCTTGCAGGAGGCAGTATTATGGTATCCTTCAGACTCAACGACGAAACCGAAACGACCCTCACCTATCTCTACTGGCCGGAGGGCGACGAACAGCAGCGCTGCGGCGTGATCACCGTGGACAAAACCGCCTGCGCGGTGCGGGTGGAGCGGTTCGCGCCCGGCGAATTCCGCAGGCCGAAGACGCAGATCACCGGGCCGGCGTTTTACGCGGATTACGCGGCGAACAACATCATCGGCGCGTACAAAAACGGCATGACGCTGCACGTCGGTTTTTCCATGTGGAACCCGGCCGCGGCGTCCGCATAAAGAAGGAGGGACCACGGGAAGTGAATCTTTTTCCCCTGCTGCACAGGACGATTTCATTTGAGGATTCCGACGGCGTTTTCTGGCGGGGCAGCGTCAGCGCGTGTACCGAAGCCGCCGGCGACGAACAGACGATGGTGCTCGATTGCCCGGACTGCCCGCTGCCGATCCGCTTCCGCGCGTCGGAGATAAGAACGGTGTGGATTGATATGTAAATTCTGATTTAACGGCGGAGCCGTTGAATCAGAATTTACAGTCATTAGTCACTGGGCATTAGGCATTAGTATCAGTCAAATATACAAACAGCTATCATCTGACATACTCATGCCAAATTTACACTTATGTTTATTTAACGCTTTCTTTACGATAAAACGCAGAAGGTAAATTTTACAAATTCTAATGC
>CACYHJ010000424.1 GCA_902774165.1 Oscillospiraceae bacterium | reverse complement strand
ACGATTCCGATCCTGCTTGCGGCAGCAAATCTTGTATTTCTTTTGTTTGATTTTTCTTTGTCGAGACTTGTTATGCTTTATTTGCTCCGGTTCCGGAAATATGTCAGAAGGATTTTCAAGTAAAAAAACGACGGCATCGGCCGTCGTTTTTTGATAATCATATAAGGTTTCCTATGAGAAATTACTTTGTGCCGAAAATCCTGTCGCCTGCGTCGCCGAGCCCGGGGATAATGTAAGCATTCTCATTCAGCTTCTCGTCAAGAGCAGCAAGATAGATATCAATATCGGGGTGCGCGCTCTGCAGCGCTTCCAGGCCTTCGGGCGCGCCGATAATGCCGATAAATTTGATCGAATGGGGATTTCTTTTTTTGATCTGGCTGATCGCGTCGATGGCGGAACCGCCGGTAGCGAGCATCGGATCAAGCACGATCACGTCTCTCTCGTTCACATCCGCCGGAAGCTTGCAGTAATACTCCACGGGTTTATGCGTCGCAGGATCACGGTACATACCGATATGACCGACGCGCGCGGAGGGCAGAAGCGCCAGCATGCCGTCCACCATACCGATGCCGGCTCTGAGGATGGGAACAAACGCAAGCTTCTTACCCGAGATCTTTTTGAACGTCGCCTTGCACATCGGCGTTTCTACTTCAACATCCTTTAAGGGAAGATCTCTTGTCGCCTCATAGCAGAGCAGCATCGCGATTTCCTTGACAAGCTCGCGAAAATCTTTAGAGCTTGTGCTCTTATCGCGCAGAATCGAAAGCTTATGCTGGATCAGCGGATGGCTGACAACCGTAACGTTTCCCATAATAATTCAACCTCCAAATTATCTGTTTTTATTATTATATAACCTCAGGCTTGTTTTTTCAAGTAAAAAAAGCATTTTTACCGAAATATATGGTATCGGGATATCATCAGAACCGCTCTCCGTGAAATACCCGGTTCAGATACTGCCCGGTATAACTGTTTTCAACCAAAGCGAGCTGTTCCGGGGTCCCGGCGGCTACAACCGTTCCGCCGCCGTCTCCGCCTTCCGGCCCCATATCAATAATATGGTCCGCGCACTTGATCACGTCGAGATTATGCTCGATCACGATTACGGAGTTTCCGCCCTCCACAAGCTGCTGCAGAACGTCCGTCAGCTTATGGACGTCCGCCGCGTGCAGACCGGTGGTCGGTTCATCCAGAATATATACGGTCTTTCCGGTTGATCTTTTTGACAATTCCGTCGCAAGCTTTACGCGCTGCGCCTCGCCGCCGGAAAGGGTCGTTGCCGGCTGGCCGATTTTCACGTATCCGAGCCCTACCTCAAACAGCGTACGGAGTTTGCGCTCTATTTTCGGGATTTCGCGGAAGAAACTCATTCCCTCCTCGATCGTCATTTCAAGGATATCGTGAATACTCTTGCCTTTATAATGTACCTCCAGCGTCTCCCGGTTGAAACGCCTCCCCTTGCACACCTCGCAGGGAACGTAGATATCTGCAAGAAAATGCATTTCGATTTTTACGATGCCGTCGCCCTGGCAGGCCTCACATCGGCCGCCTGCCACGTTGAACGAAAACCTGCCGGCGTTGTATCCGCGGATCTTTGCGTCGGTTGTGGATGCAAACAGATTCCGGATGTCGGTAAACACGCCGGTATACGTCGCGGGGTTCGACCGCGGCGTTCTGCCGATAGGAGACTGATCGATATTGATCACCTTGTCAAGGAACTGCGCGCCGTCAATGCTTTCAAATTTCCCGGGTACTCTTTTCGCGCCGTTCAGAACGTCAGCCAGATACTTATACAGAATTTCATTGATCAGCGAAGACTTTCCCGAGCCGGAAACCCCTGTGACGCAAACAAGCTCTCCCAACGGAATATCCACATCGATATTCCGGAGATTATTTTCCTTCGCGCCGTGGATCCGCAAAAATTTTCCGTTTCCATTCCTTCGGATCTCCGGCACAGGAATGCTTTTTTTTCCGCTCAGATACTGACCGGTTACAGAATTCCTGCATTTCAGCAATCCCCTGACGTCGCCTTGATAGATTACCTCTCCCCCGTGGACGCCCGCGCCGGGACCGATATCGACGATATAATCGGAGGAAAGCATCGTTTCCGCGTCGTGCTCGACCACGATCAGCGTATTGCCGAGGTCGCGAAGCTGTTTCAGCGTATTCAGCAGCTTTGCGTTATCCCGCTGATGCAGACCGATACTGGGCTCGTCAAGGATATAAAGAACGCCCATCAGAGAGGATCCGATCTGTGTCGCAAGCCTGATTCGCTGACTCTCTCCGCCGGAGAGGGTCGCGGAAGCGCGCGAAAGCGTGAGATATTCAAGACCGACGCTGGAAAGAAAGCTCAGGCGGCCTTTGATCTCTTTCAGAATCTGTTGCGCGATCATCATATCACGGTCGGAAAGCCTGATGCTCTCAATAAACGCAAGCTCTTTTTTAATCGAGAGATTCACAAATTCATCAATATTAATCCCGCCGACCGTTACCGCAAGAAGCTCTTTTTTCAGACGCGCGCCGTTGCATTCCGGACATTTTTCCTCCGACATGACCTGTTCGATCTCCCAGCGCGCCCATTCGCTCGTCGCTTCGGCATATCTGCGTTCGAGATTATTGACGATGCCTTCAAATTTCTTCATATAGGTTCCGGTGAAGCTTGATCTTTTCGCCGCCGGTACCGTACAGAACACGGTCAATCGCGCTTTTCGGCAAGTCTTTTACCGGGGCGTCCATGGAAAAACCGTAATGCTCGGCAAGCCCCTCAAAATACATCCGCGCAATGGTTCCTTTATCCATGGTCGTCCAGCCGACAGCCCGAACCGCGCCCTCGCTGAGCGAAAGATTCTTGTTCGGGATGACTAAATCTGGATTGACCTTCATGAAGAAACTGAGTCCCGTGCATTTCGGACAGGCGCCGGAGGGGTTATTGAAGGAAAACATCCGCGGCGTCAACTCGTCGATGCTGAAATTATGCTCCGGGCAGGACCAGTTTTCGGAGAACAGCATTTCCTCGCCGCCGATCACGTCCACAAGCACCGTCCCGCCGGAGAGCTTGGACGCAATCTCAACGGAATCTGTCAGGCGGGAACGGATATCCTCACGGATCACAAGCCGGTCGACGACCACGTCAATATCGTGTTTTTTATTTTTATCAAGAAAAATCTCTTCTGACAGGTCATAGATGCTGCCGTCGATACGCAGACGGGAATAACCGGACCTTCGCGCCGCGGCGATATCCTTGACGTGCTCGCCCTTTCTGCCCTTCACGATCGTTCCCAGAATCTGAAAGCGCGTTCCTT
>CACYHJ010000423.1 GCA_902774165.1 Oscillospiraceae bacterium | reverse complement strand
CATCTGCGTATTCGTTCCCGTTCAGGCCCTGCAGCGTCTGAAGCGCTTCGTAAGCGCAGTTTTTCGCCGCAATCTCCGTATCCGCCACAAAGCCGACGACGCAAAGGTCGCAAAAGGGCGGATAAATCATCAGCCTTCGGTTCTCGATCTCATTCTCATAAAACGCTTCATAATCCTGTTTTGCCGCAAGATTGATCACTTCATTATCCGGCGAAACGGTCTGAATCACCGCCACGCCGCCCGCTTCGCGCCGTCCCGCCCTGCCGATCAGCTGGGTCAGAAGATCGAAGGAACGCTCCGTGCTGCGGTAATCGTCTTTATAAACGCCCACGTCCGCCGTGACCACGCCGGTCAGGGTGACTCTTGGGAAATCAAGGCCCTTCGCAACCATCTGCGTGCCGATCATGACGTCGTATTCCCCGTCTCCGAACAGGCGCAGCATTTTTTCATGGGCGCCCTTGGTCATGGTGGTATCGGCGTCCATACGCAGAATACGGGCGTTCGGAAATTGCTCGGAGAGCTCTTTTTCCACCCACTGGGTACCGTACCCGCTGTACCGGATTGCCTTGCCGCCGCAGGACGGACAGGTGGGCGTATAGGGGGTCGAATAGCCGCAGTAATGGCACATGAGCCGGTGATTTGCCGAGTGATACGTCAGAGACAGGCTGCAGTTCGGGCAGGATACCACCTGGCGGCAGCTGGTACAGACGGCAAAGGTATTGTATCCCCTGCGGTTCATCAGAAGGATCGCCTGTTTCCCGTCCTCCAGCGTCGCGCTGAGCGCGTTTCTCAGATCCTCGCTTACGGCGGTTTTGCCGTACAGCTGCGTGATATCCGATACTTCAACCCTCGGAAGCACCGCGTTGCCGTACCGTTTTGTCAGCTTGAGAAGCTTATGCTTTCCGCTGAGCGCTTTATAATACGTCGTCACGGAGGGGGTCGCAGAAGCCAGAAGCAGAAGCCCGCCGTCCCGCGCGACGAGGTATTTCGCAACCTCAATGGCGTTGTAACGGGGAGAGCGGGAGGATTTATAGGTATGCTCCTGCTCCTCGTCAATAATGATCAGGCCCACGTCCCGAAAGGGAGCGAACACCGCGCTGCGGGTTCCCACGGCGATCTTTGCCTCGCCGGTGCGGACGCGTTTCCATTCGTCCATCCGCTCGGTCGTGGAAAGCCCGCTGTGAAACACTGCGATTTTTTTCCCGTATCGGCCGTACAACAACGACAGAGTCTGCGGGGTCAGCGCGATCTCGGGCACCATCAGGATGATTCCCCGTCCGGCGGGCAGCATCTCGTCGATCAGCCGCAAATAGACGCTGGTTTTTCCGCTGCCGGTCACACCGAACAGAAGAGAACAGGACGCCTGCCGTTTTTCCGCGTCGGCCTTGAGACTATCGAAGGCGGCCTGCTGCTCGTCCGTCAGATGGATGGGAGTCATCTCCCCCTCCTCCTCATAAAACGAAGAAGGTTTCGTTTCCTCCTGCACCTCACGGATTTCGACAAGCCCCTTGTATTCCAGCGCCGTCAATACCGATGCGGTAAGGCCGGTAAAATAGCACAGCTCCGACACCGAAGCGCTGCCGGCGTCCCGCAGCACATCCAGCATGGCCTTCTGCTTGGGCGTCAGCTTCACGAGAGACAGCACCTGATCCGCGTTTTCCGATAGGATGGCGGTTTTCCTGCCCTTATGTTCAATCAGGCCGGCGGAATAATAATTGGCATAGATCAGTTCTTTTTTGAGCAGCTTCGGAATGATCGGGTTATCCTTCGTGAGTCCGAATTTTTTCAGCAGCGCGTCCTCCGAAATAAACTTTGTCATGGAAGGGACCGCGTCGTATACCGCTTTTTCCTCCGGCGTCAGGGAATTCTCCGCCTCGGGATCGGGGTACGCCATGCGGCAGAAATTCGCCTTTGACGACAAACTCAGCCCCGCCGGCAGCATCGCCTTCGCCGCTTCATACAGCGTGCAGAAGGTCCGGTCGCTGATCCACCGGGCAGTTTCCACGTCTTTTTCGCTCAGAAGAGGCTCCGGATCGCAGATTTCCTTGATATATTTATAGTTTTTCGTTTTCTCCGCGGCGTCCGAAAGCTCGAACACAAACCCGTGACGGCCTTTGACGCCGCCGCCAAAAGGCACAATAACCCTATACCCGACCGTCAGCTTTTCAACAAGAGACTCGGGTATAAGGTAATCGTAAAGCGTATCGAAGTCATAGTTGGTTTTTTCAACCGCGACGCGGGCGACTGCGGGAAAACTCAAAGGGCTCTCACCCCTTTTCAGTCCTCGTCAACGTATTTCTCGACGATTCTGTACTTTTTGTCAAGAAGCTCGTCCACCGCGGTGCTGATGGGCTTCTCCTCGATAATTTCTTCTCTCTCGTTGGCCTCGTCAACGATTTCCCGCGCTCTTTTGGAGACGGCAGCCACAAGGGAATACCGGCTGATGCCGCCCTCGAGCAGACGGTCAAGATCTGGACTCATCATAACAATTTCATCCTTTCATTCATTCTCGGACAAATGCAGCATTAATAAATCGTGTACGGTCTTAACGGCAGCGTCAAGATCGTCGTTTACCACAACATGGTCATAGATCCGGCTTTTTGCCATTTCATCCTTCGCGATGGCAAGCCGGCGGCGGATGGTCTCCTCGCTCTC
>CACYHJ010000422.1 GCA_902774165.1 Oscillospiraceae bacterium | reverse complement strand
TTTATTCCGCCGGTTGCGTTATACTGTTATTTGTATGATTATAACCTTTGGTTTCAGAAAAGGAAGCGATCGATTTGATCACAGGGGCGATGTTCCGGGACGGCGTGATCTCCGCCGCCAATTGCATCTTCAATTTCAAAGAGGCGGTCAACGTGCTCAACGTGTTTCCCGTCCCCGACGGCGACACCGGCACCAATATGAGCATGACCATGGCGGCGGCGAAAGCCGCGGTTTCCGCCCTGCCGGACAACGTGACCGCGGGCGACGCGGCGAATACGGCGGCGTCGGCGATGCTGCGGGGCGCGCGGGGCAATTCCGGCGTGATCCTGTCGCTGATCTTCCGCGGGATCGCGGACGGCCTGAAGGGCTGCCATGAAGCCAACAGCGCGATCCTTGCCGCCGCGCTTGACCTGGGCAGCGCCCGCGCGTATAAGGCGGTGCAGAATCCCATGGAGGGTACGATCCTGACCGTGATCAAGGCGGCAGCGGCGGCGGCACGGGAGCATTCCCGTGAGGAGACCGACCCAGCCGAGACCTTTGAATGCGCGTATCTCGCCGCCGCCGAGGCGCTGCAGAGAACGCCCGATATGCTTCACATCCTGAAAAAAGCCCGGGTCGTCGACGCGGGCGGGCAGGGGCTTTGCTATATCTTTCTGGGGATGCTCTCGGTGATCTCCGAGGGAATGATCGTCGAGCGCAGCGAGCCGGAGGGCGGAGAATCCGCTGCGGCGCCGGTCTTCGACGGCGAGGTCATGAGCGAAGAGGAGATCCGGTACGCTTACTGCACCGAATTCATCGTGAAAAAAGAAGAAAACTGCCCGCTGTTCTCCGAGGACCTTCGCAGCTTTCTCACTACGGTGGGGGACTGCGTCGTCTGCGTGGACGACGGGGAGATCATCAAAATCCACGTGCATACCAACGTGCCCGGCGAGGTTATCACAAAGGGTCTTGCCTACGGCGAGCTGCTGACGGTAAAAATTGAGAATATGAAGCAGCAGCACCGCCACGCTGCGTGGGGCGTAGGCGAAGAAAAGGCCGAAAGGAAAAAACCGGAGCCCGTGCGGGTGAAACCGGAAAAGGACGTGGGCTTTGTCAGCGTCGCTGCGGGGGACGGCTTCCGCAGTCTGTTTGAGGAGCTGGGCGCGGATCAGACCGTCAGCGGCGGCCAGACCATGAACCCCAGCACCGAGGACATCCTGACCGCGGTTTACGCCACGCCGGCGCGCACGGTGTTCGTGCTGCCCAACAATAAGAATATCGTGCTTGCCGCACAGCAGGCCGCACGGCTGGCGGAGGACCGGGAGATCGTGATCATCGAAACCGTGACGGTGCCCCAGGGCGTCGCCGCCATGCTGGCGTATGACGGGGACGCGTCGCCGGAGGAGAACATTGAGGCCATGAACGACGCGATCCGGAGCGTCTCCACGGTTTCGGTCACTTATGCGGCGCGGGACAGCGTCGTGGGGGGCTTCAATATCAGAAAAGGCCAGTGTATGGGGTTGGAGAACGGCAAAATGGCCGCGGTAGAGGACGATCCCAACGACGCGGCTTACCGTGCGGTGCGCCGCGCCGCGAAGCGCTCTACCGGGATGATCACCGTCTACTACGGCGACAGCGTCACGGCGGAGAAGGCGCAGCAGCTCTGCGACCGCATTTCCGAAAAGTTTGACGACGCCGAGGTCATCGCCGTCAACGGCGGCCAACCGGTTTACCACTATCTGATCTCGATTGAATAAATGATGGAGCTTTCATCCGATATACAATTTGTCAAGGGCGTCGGCGAGGCGCGCGCGCGGCTGTTCCGCCGGATGGGGATCGGGACGGCCGGCGATCTTTTACGCTTTTATCCCCGCGCTTATGAGGACTGGAGCCGCGTTTATTCCCCCGGTGACGCGCCGGAGGGCGTGCTCTGCTGTGTGCGGGGCACGCTGGCGTTCCCGCCGGAGACCCGACGCGTCGCGGGCGGCCGCATCATTGTGAAAACCGCCCTTGTGGACGCGGGCGCGTTTCTCGATATCATCTTTTTCAACAACAAATACGTCGCCGACAAGCTGCATCAGGGGGAGGAATACCTGTTTTTCGGCAAGCCGGAAAAGGATCCTTACGGCGGCGGGCTGCAGATGGCGGCGCCTCAGTTTCAGGCGGTTTCCGACGAGGGCGTGGGGCTGCATCCCATTTACCGGCAGACCGAGCGCCTGAATACCCGCGCGATCGCCAAATGCGTCCGCACGGTGCTGGACGGCGCCGGGGAGATCCCCGACCCGATCCCCGCGTCCGTGATCAAAAAATACCGGTTGCTGCCCCTGCGGGAGGCGCTGGAGAAGATTCATTTCCCGAAATCGGAAGCGGACATCGCAGCCGCCCGCCGCAGGCTCGCGTTTGAGGAGCTTCTGCTGCTGGAGCTGGGTATGCTGGCGTCCCGTCCCGCCCAGACCGGGGGCGTGCGGGTGGACGATCATTCCGCGCGCTTCGCGTCGCTGCTGCCCTTCCGCATGACCGGAGCCCAGTCCCGTGCGGTGCGGGAGATCATGGCGGATCTCTCCTCCGGGCGCGTGATGCGCCGTCTGCTGCAGGGCGACGTGGGCTCCGGCAAGACCGCCGTGGCGGCCTCGGTGGTATATTCCTGCGTCAAAAGCGGGTTCCAGGCGGCGATGATGGCGCCCACC
>CACYHJ010000421.1 GCA_902774165.1 Oscillospiraceae bacterium | reverse complement strand
CTCGATATTCTCAAACACCACGTCGGTGATGTCCGCGCCGCCGTATTCCACCGATACGCTCAGGGAGCAAACGCGGTCGTTATCCCACGTGGCGTTGCGGTAAAGCACCGCGCAGTCGGTGAAAACAACGTCCTCAATGGGGCTGTAGGCTTCGCCTGTGACGCCGAAGGCGCGGCATTTGTCGCTCCAGCCCACGCAGTGCTCAAACCGGACGTGCTTGAGATCATACTCGGTGTTGGTGGTCTTCACGCTGAAGGAGTCGTCGCCGCTGCGGGCGAAGCAGTCCCGCACCGTCACGTTCTCGCTGCCGCAGACGTTGAGCGAATCGCTGTTGGTGCGGTAGCCGAACACGACGATATCCTCGATCTCCAGCCCGTCGCAGGCGTAGGTCACGAAGTTCCACCCGCCGGGATTCAGGCACAGAAGCCCTTCGATCGTGCAGTCGTTGCAGTGAGAAATGTTGATGTAGCCGATCTCGTTGGAAATAGAGCGCGTCGCAGCCGGACGCGTCGATCCGGTCAAGGTCGTATCTGCCGGCGGGGAACACCTTCACCCGGTCCTCGCCGTAACGCTCGCGGTAAGACGCGATCTCTTCCTCCTCATCGGGGCAGTCCCGCACGAAAACGGTGACCGCGTCCAGAAGTGAGTCGTCGTTGATCAGGCAGGTGTATGCGCCGGTTTTGTCCGCAGTGAAGCGTACCGCGCTGCCGGCAACCTCCGCCTTCGCGCCCAGGGACGCGGGCAGAACCACGGCGTTTTTCACGTTTTCGCCCCGGTCGAGCGCGATCTCGATCCCGTCGGCGAAGTCGCTGACGAACAGATAAACGAAGGAGTTGAGAACGCCTCTGTCCGGACCGCCGTCGTAGCACATGGCGGCGTATACCGGGACCCCGGTCCCGGAAGCGCGGCAAGTCCAGTAGGGCGATAAATAAAGACCGGTCTCGTCGTAGCCCCGGTTTGCGATCAGGCCGTCGGCGCCCATCGCCCGGTCGAGGATCGCGTCCTCAAAGGGGCTGATCGCCTCCTCTGGGCAGGTGAGAAATTCGAACACGGGGGAGGAGGCGGCGTTCGCCGCAACGGAAAGCGTGCCGAACAGCACGATCGCAGCGGTCAGCAGGGCGATTGCCCGACGGATCGGTCTGAAGGATCTGTTTTTCATATTGCTCGTCCTTTCTTCTGGTTGTTTTCGGTACAGACGGCGCGCGCGTCCTGCGCGTTCTGCCCTGTATACTTACAGTTTAACGCCTCGGACGCAATCTGTCAACAGCGAATTATAAACACGGGATGGTTTTTGTAACGCATTTCGTATTGTCGGTTTGAATAAAATTATATATCGGGCTGCAATTAATATTTGACATTGTTGCATAGTTTCAGTATAATATTAAGTATGATATTCTCCGGACGGGTTCCCGTGCCGCGGGACCGGAAACGGCTCCGCGCCGGAGTCATATAATGCGGAAAGGATACGGCTTATGGAAGAAAACAAGATTGATTTTACGGGCAAAACGCTGCTTTACGACCCGATGTTTGACCCGAAAATGAAGGAAGCCGCCGTGAAACGCGGAAAGAACACCAAAATGAAAATCCTTTTCATTATCGTGATTCTGGCGTTCATCGGCCTTTCGCTCTACTTCAGCTTCAACTCCCTCGCGCAGGATAAATACGAGTTCAAGACCCTTGAGGACGGGCGGATCCAGCTCTACCAGTTCAACGGCGGGGAGGAGGATACCGTCCTGCGGATCGATTATCTTACCGATGAAAACGGTGAGAATCGCGACTCGTCCGAACCGGTGTCCGTCGTGCGGAAATGGGCGGTCACCTGCAACGAGTATCTGCGGTTCATCTCCATCGGGAAGGACGTTGCGGAGATCGACGGCAAGTCCTTCTATTCCTGCAAAAATCTTTACGGGATTTTCGTGGAGGAGGGCAACGAGTGTTACGCGGTGATCGACGGCATTCTTTACGAGCTTGAAAACGGCGAGCCGGTCAAGGCGATCCTCTGCCCGGCAAAGCGCGGTTACGCCATACTTGCCGCGCAGATGGGCGCGCCGGAGCCGAAAACGGCGGACAGCTGCGATGAGTGTCTGTTTTTTATCAAAAAGACATGTACTTTTTCAACCAATGGTTATTTTTGCAAACCTTTAGTTGTGCAGATTAAAGATGTCCGTAAGGTATTTTTGCGGCGAAACGAAGGGACTATGAAGGACAGCTCGACAAAAATGGACAAGGACACGATCCGTGAGAATCTTCGGAACGCCAGGATATCCCTCGGGTTGAGTCAGGCCGATGTGGCAGAAGACATCGGTATCTCCGTGACAGCTTACCAGAAAATCGAAAACGGAAAGACAAGGATCCTCAACGATAATTTCTCCAAATGTGCCAATATCTTCGGAATGAGTCTTTCCGAACTCGTCAACGGATTTGTTCCGGTAAGGAACGCTGACGCCGTCCTGACCGACGTAAAGGAGAAATACGGCCTCAAGATGAAAATCCAGGAAAACGATTTCAGAAGCGAACTCCAGGAAAAGAACCGGGAGATCGAACGGCTCAAGGGAGTAATCAAGGACAAGGAAGACACAATCGCTGCCCAGAAGCTTCTGATCGGGCAGCTGATAGAGAGAAACAAGGATTGAAATCTTTTGATTAATTTTGTGGAAGAATGTCACTTCTTCCCTACATGAAAGCCGGAAGGCTGGAAGCCGGCTGCGACGAAGCAGGACGGGGGCCGCTTGCAGGACCGGTCTATGCTGCAGCAGTCATCCTGCCTGAAGACTTTTTCCATCCGCTACTCAACGACTCCAAACAAATGAGTGAAAAAGACCGGGACCTTGTCCGGCCGATAATCGAAAAGGAAGCCATAGCGTGGGCTGTCGAAGAGGTGAGTGCGGAGGAGATCGACCGTTTGAACATTCTTTGGGCTTCAGTTACCGGAATGCAGCGGTCAGTGCTCAGGCTCGATCCCAAACCTGATTTCCTGCTGATTGACGGCAATAAATTCAGGCCATTCGAGGGATTTGGATTCAATTCCTACAAAACGGTGGTGCATGGAGATGCAACCTATTCATCAATCGCCGCGGCATCCGTCCTGGCCAAGACGTGGAGGGACGAAAAGATGAGAACCCTGGCCGCCGAGTATCCACAATACGGATGGGAGA
>CACYHJ010000420.1 GCA_902774165.1 Oscillospiraceae bacterium | reverse complement strand
TGACGGCGTGAAAAACAGCCTTCCGGAGGAGCTGCTGCCGTTTTTTTCCGGCGACGTGACGAAGATCGAGTCCGCGCCGCCGGAGTGGGCGGGACGGCTCCGTTTCCGCGGACATCATTCTATCACTTCGCGGCGGCGGATCCTGTCGGAAACGGACGGCGGCGCCAAAATGCGCAGGAGAATCCGTTCTGCCGAAACCGCCGACGGCGCGGAACGGACGCCCGCCTGTCAAAAAAATGAACAGATGTAAAAAAGCACACTTGACAAGCGAAATAATATCAGTATAATTAAAATACATTATTATGAAACTGAATCAGGTGTTACCATGAAAAAAAGCAGATCCATTTTTATTCTTTGTCTGGTTTTTATAATGACTGCCCTGCTGTTCTCCGGCTGCGGCGCGGCGAATAACGCCGTCGACAGCGTCGTTGTCGTGTCGCTGTATTACGGCGACGTGACGCAAGACGGAGATCGCGCGTCGGAAAGTACGCCGTCTGCCGACGCCCCGGCGGATCCCGGTCAGCCCGCAGGTCCCGACGCGACGCCGACGCAGAACACCGCGGACAGCAACACCACCGCAGCGACGACGGCGGCGACCACCGCAGCGACGACGGCAGCCACCACCGCGGCAAGCGATACGCAGGACACCACGGCGCAGGCGGATCAGCCGACGGAACAGCCGGCGGATCAGCCCGCCGAGCCCCAGCAGGCGGAACAGCCGGCGGACGCGGCGCCCACGGGCAACGACGCGGTGATCGCGCTGTATAAAGAAGCCTACGCGAAGATCGCGGCGGAAGCGTCCGGCGCGGTTCACACCTGGAACAATTCCACCAACAATCCCCCCATCGTCGAAGCCGGCGCGCTCAGCGGCATCGCGGGCACGCTGATGAACACCTTCCTCAAGGAAAACACACCGAACGAACAGATCGCGGCGGCGGACGTTCCCCCGAAGGGCGTGACCTCCTGCAATCTTGACATGAGCTACGTCGGCGAGGCGACCTGCACCGACAACGGCGACACCTATACGGTCCATATAAAGCTCAACACCACCCAGGACGCGCCGGAGGTCAACCCCGCGCCCGGCAGCAGCGGGATCGGTTCCATCTGCAACGTGATCGAAGTCAGCGAGATCACCGGAGCCGCCGGATCGTTCATCGACTTTGAAGGCCTGGAGAACCGGTATTTCGAAGGCGAGCTCACGGCGACTATCGAAAAAGCGACGAAGCATATCACCGAAATCCACATCAAATGCCCCAGCACGATGAATTTCGGCAAAGTGGCGGTCAAGCCCTTCGGCAGACCCAGCATCGAGAACGCCCGGCTCGGCCTGACCTTCGAAGACAAATTCACCATCAACTACTGATTTTTCCGTAACACAAGAAACGGCCTCCCATAGAATGTACTGAAGTTTAACCGCAAACTTCCGAATCATTCTATGGGAGGATTTTTTATGACTGATAACAAAAAGCCCTGCGCCGACGCTGTGCGCAGAGTCAAGGAAGCGGTCAGCATCGACGCGCGGAGAGTCTATGACTCCTGTGCGGACAAAGACTGCCTTTCCGACCTGCGGGTGTATTTCACCGACACCGCGCAGGAGATCGTGGACAGCGCGGTCAGCGTACGCTGCAGAAGCTGCGACGTGCTGAACGTGTTCACCGAGACCGAACGCATGCCCTTCAACCGCGGGTATTATTCGGTGGATCTGACCTTTTTCTTCATCGTCGGGCTGGACGTATTCACCCCCGCCTCCTCCGCGCCGGTCACGGTATACGGCCTGTGCGTCCACGCGAAGAAATGCATCCTTTACGGCAGCGAGGGCGGCGTAAAGGTTTTCTCGTCGGAATTCATCGACCGCGACGCGGACGTCCAGCGGCCCATGCGCGTCGCGTCGCCGGTCACGAAGGTGCACGTCGCACAGCCCATCTGCCTGGACGCGCGGCTCTGCCGGGCGTGCGAATGCGTCGGCGGCTGCGACGTCGTCAATTCTCTGCCCCGCTCGATCTCCTGCGCCTTTGAAGGCCGGTTTACCGAGCCGCAGAACGACCGGGCGGTCAAGGTCACCGTCGGCGTTTTCAGCACCGTACAGCTGGAACGGGACGTCCAGATCCTGATCCCGGCATACGACTTCAATCTGCCGCGGAAGGAATGCGCCTGCGAAACGGAGGATCCCTGCGACGCGTTCCGCCGTATCAGCTTCCCGGTGGACGAATTCTTCCCGCCCAACCGGCAGAGCATCGGCTGCGAGAGCGGCGACGCGAACGAGCTGGCCAACATCGGCTGCAGCTGCGCGGCGCGGGAATAATCCCGGCGCGGAAAAAACCGGACAAAAGAAACAGGCAATGCCGCGCAATGGCACGGTATTGCCTTGATTGATGCCCGAAATCGGATTATTCCGCGTCTGTTCCGCGCTTAGCGTCGATATAATCCTGCAGGATCATAACCGCGCTGACAGCGTCGACGGTCTGTTTGCGTTTTTTGCCGAAGACGCCCGCGTCCGAAAGGGCGCGGTGGGCGGAAACCGTGGTCAGCCGCTCGTCCCGCAGGGCGGAGATCTCCGCCAGGTCCGGGATCACCAGCGTGTCGGGGCGGGCCGTCTCCTCATAGGTGCGCACCAGCAGCTCCCGCTTGCGCAGCGACAGCTTCCAGTGCACCTTTTTCAGCTCGTCGCCCTCCTGCCAGGCGCGCACGTCCGAG
>CACYHJ010000419.1 GCA_902774165.1 Oscillospiraceae bacterium | reverse complement strand
AGACGGGCGAGATCCTTCGCGCTCAGGCGCACGACGCCGGCGCCGGGGGCTGCGTATTTGACCGCGAGAGCCTTGAGGACCGCGAAATACTCTTCGTCGGGAAGCTCCTTCAGCTCCCGGAGCGCACGCTCGATCACAGCGTCGATCTTCGCGTTTTTCGCCGCCAGCAGCGCGGTGGCGGAGGCGTTCTGCGCCCCGGACTCCGCACGGACGACGAAGGTCTGCGCCTTTTTCTCGGCCTCGCGGATCATCTCGTCCGCCAGGCGTTCCGCCTCCGCGGCGGCTGCGTTCATGATCTTTTCACGCTTGAGGGCGGCGGCTTGCGCCTTTTTTTCGGCGTCCGCCGCGCCCTGCGCGGTGATTTTGCCGATAATTTTATCAAGTCCGTCCATAGCTGCCCTCGATTACTTGCCGATGAAGCCGCCGATGCCGGTGATGATCAGGATGGAAACCAGCAGAGCGAGGATCGCGTAGGTTTCGACCATCGCGGCCATGATGATGGCCTTACCGTTCTGATCGGGCTTCTTGGCGACGATGCCGACGCCGGCAGCCGCCGCGCGCGCCTGGGCGATGGCGGAGAAGAAGCCGCCGAAGGCCATGGGCATTGCGCCGCCGAAATACATCAGGCCCTGCTGCCAGGTAAGCTTGACGGGGTCGCCGCCGATCACGCCGATCTGGCTGAGCAGAAGCACGGCGATCAGAAGGCCGTAAAGGCCCTGCGTACCGGGCAGAAGCTGAAGGATCAGCGCCTTGCTGAACTTCGAGGGATCCTCGGAAACAAGACCCGCGGCCGCCTCGCCCACAAGGCCGACGCCCTTCGCGGAGCCGATGCCCGCAAGACCCGCGCAGATCACCGCGCCGATAATAGCGATTGCCAAACCCAGATAATTCTCAATCATTGATAATTTCCTCCTTGAATTTTAAATGCTTTGTATTTACCGTGAGGGGCTCGAAGGCTTTTCCGCCGCCCTCATAGAATTTAGAGAAGTACTCGACGAACTGCAGACGCGCGGTGTGCACGTAAGCGCCCAGCAGGTTGATCGCCATATTCGCGATATGGCCGATCGGGAAGACGGTCAGGAACATCAGGACCCTGAGGACCGGATTGCCCATCATGCCGCACACAAGGTTGATGACGCTGGCGATGCTGCCGGTGGCAAGGCCGAGGGCAAGCAGCCGCGAATAGGAGAGGATATCGCCCAGATACCCGGTGGCGGTGTTGTACAGCGCGTAAACGCCGCCGAAGAGCTTTGCGAAAATATTCTTCGCGCTGCGTCCCGCCGTCAGAACCAGCAGCACAACGCCGACAAGGGCGACGATCATGCCGATTTTCGAAACGCTTGCCGGGAAAATATCCTTAAAGATCCCCGCGCCCGCCGGCGCGACGCCGCCCACGGTCAGCATGACCGGGACGGTGTCGAGGAACGCGTCCGCCTTTTTGCCCAGCTTCCAGTTTTTGTAAAACAGGACGCACAGGCCGGCGAACAGGTGGACGATACCCAAAAGGAACGAGAACAGCAAAAGGTCGATGGGTTCCTTGATGGGCTCGAACCACAGCGCCGTGGATTTGATCTCGACGCCGAACTGGCGGGCGATCACCTGCGGCGCGTCGCCGAACCAGCTGCCGAACAGCGCGCCCCAGAACAGGGTCGAAACGCCGCAGTTGCGGAACATGGTCAGCGACCGGCGAAGGGTGCCCTCAACCGTCGTTTTTTTCAGCACGATCCAGGTCACGACGGTCATCAGCAAGCCGTAGCCCGCGTCGGAGAGCATCATGCCGAAGAACAGGTAATAGAAGAACGACATCACCGGGTTCGGGTCCACGTCCGTCTTATTCGGCAGGGCGTACATTTCCGTGATGCCCTCCACCGGGCGGACGAACGCGTTGTTGCGCACAAGGACCGGCGCTTCCTCATCCTCCGCCGGGTCATAGATCTTGACGGCGGTGACAAATTTCTTTTCAAACTCCCGCTGGATCTTATACGCCACGTCGGCGGGAATCCAGCCCTCGATGATAAAGGTGTTCTGCGTCAGCGCCATCCTGCCGATGGCCTCATATTTATCGGACCGGAGGCGGAGATAATCCTCCGCAAAATCCATCTGGTCCTCGGTGCCGGCGTAGGCTTTGATGCTCTGGGTGCTTTTCTCGATCCGCTCCTCCAGCGTACGCATCTGTTTTTCATACGCCGCGATGCGCTGAGCGGGCGTATAGCTCCCGTTTTCCGGCGGCGGCGAGAAGCCCGCCTCCCGCAGACTTTCAACGACCGAATCCCGGTCGTCCTTATGACACAGCACGGCGAAATTCACCTTGCTGCCGAACCGCGAGATTTCCGTGACGGCCGTGTCGGCCTCCGTCAGCGACTGCACGTACGCGGCGATATCGTCTCTGCATTCCAGCGAACCGATCAGGCAGGCGACGTCCCGCGTGCCGGTGAAATCAAGCTCTACGTCCAGCGATTCCCAGGGCCGCAGCGCGTCCAGCCGCGCCTCTGTCTTGCCCAGCGAGGCAGTATCCGCGGCGATCTTTTTCTCAAGCTCGATGATATCGTAGCAGTTTTTGAGATAATCGTCCACGTCGGGCACGATTTTTCCGAAATCGTGCTTGTCGATTTCTTTTCTGCCGTTCAAAGACGCCAGAAGCGGCGTTTTGCGCGGCGCGTACCGACCGAGAATCTCCCGCGCGCTCAGCACCGCGGCAAGG
>CACYHJ010000418.1 GCA_902774165.1 Oscillospiraceae bacterium | reverse complement strand
TATGAAAAAGTTTATCAGTATTCTGTTATCCGCTCTGATGGTCTTCTCCGTCGCGGCGCTGCCCGCGTTTGCCGCCGACGCGCTTCCGGAAAGCGAGCATGACTACGCGGACAACACCCATGAGATTTATGAATATGAATTCAAAGACGGCGCGGCGGGGCACCGGGTCACCTTCTCCGACAAGACCTGGGTGGAGCCCTATGCCCAGACCGTCGATCTCTCCGGCATGGGCGGCGCGCTGACCGTGGGCGACGTGCTGGGCGGCAGCGTCAAAACCGGCGACTATCTCGCAGTGTTTGACGGCGACGAGCTGGTGGGCGTGTATTCCGGCGACGAGCTGGCAGGGCAGTCCCTGGTGATCGACAGCGACCGGTTCAGCGTCCTGCTGTCCGCCGACGGCTCCGGCTCCGGCTTCGGTTTTGCGGTGCAGAACGTTATCCCGCTGCCGGCGCTCGATATGGTCGCGGTCACCTATCACAACGCGGAGGACGGCTCCTCCGAAACCCGCCTGCACGCAAAGGGCGGCAGCTTCATCGATTGCTACCTTGCCGGGGAAGCGTATCAGTATGACAAGAAAGCGCTTGCCGGCTGGGCGGAGACGGAAGGCGGAGAAATCGCCTATGATCTCGGCGCCCCGATCCCCGAGGATTTCGACAAGACCGATCTCTGGGCGGTATGGACCGACCTGTGCTTCGGCCAGGAGGAAAAGTATACCTTCAACAATTCCTCCCGGTATTTTGAAAACGACGAGATCTCCGGCTATTATATGAACGGCGACGATTACCGCACCATGCAGCTGAATCTGTTCAAAATCTACGGCCTCGGCCCCGTGCCCTCGCCGATCCTTGCCATCGTTCTTGCGACGCTTCCCGATTGGGAATGGCAGGGCTCCTGCTACGGCATGTCCACCACCGCCGCGCTGCAGCACTTCGGCAAAATCGACGTGCTGTCCCTGCAGGACGCGCAGTCGGTCTCCGAGCTGGAGGCGGACGAGGA
Organism: Oscillospiraceae bacterium; assembly: GCA_902774165.1. GTDB lineage: Bacteria > Bacillota > Clostridia > Oscillospirales > Acutalibacteraceae > RGIG2774. The sequence continues at coordinate 1,751 of CACYHJ010000418.1, read as the reverse complement.
GCTGATCAGCTTCATCAACTATTACCAGTCGCAGGCGGCGACGAGCTGGCTGACCGAGAATAAGGCGGCGACGCCCGGCAGCCCCATGTATAAGACGCAGCTGATGAATCTGTTCGATACCGTCAAGGCGGGCGACCTTGTGCTGTTCACCTTCTACCGGGGCGCGGCGTTCGTCACCGCCGGCCATACGATCCTTCTGACGGGCGCTTACGATAACGCCGCCGGCGAGCACGTGATGGTCGCCTACGACTGCAACCGGCCCTGGGAGTATTCCATGGGGTATAACTACGAGAGCAGATTTGTCATCAGCCCGGATTATTCCTCGATTTCCTACGACGGCGAGGAGCTCGGCGCGATCAACTGGACGAAGAATTTCGACCAGTTCGAGTCCTTCTCGATCAACTTCGACGGCAGCCCCGCCACCTGGTATCAGAGACTGTTCGCCCATTTCAAAGAGTTCTTTGACGCGCTTGTAAAGGCGATCAGCGTGCTGTTCTCCTTCTGATTCCGTAAAAACTTTCCCGCCGGTCTTGCAATCGGCGGGATTTTTATATATGATAGATTGTGAAGCAAAACAAGAAAACTGACGGAATCGAGGCTGAACGCGTGATGTTCCCGGATTGTGAAACCTGCTGGTATAATACGCTGGATGAAGAGGCGGAGGAGTATTTCTGCGCGCTGGAGCTTGACGAGGATGAGTTTTTCTCCATCCGCAACGAGCACGGCGGCAGGTGCCGGTATTTCCGCCCCTGCGGCAGCGAATACGATATTGTGAGAAAACAGAACTGAAGGGCGGGGGATCTGATGTATTTGCTCGGCTTTGACGTGGGCGGCACGAAATGCGCCGCGATCCTCGGCAGGACCGACGGCGACGGCTCAAAATGCGAGATCGTCGGCAAACGAAAAATCGCCACCGCGGACTGCGGCGGCTATGCGGGCGTGATGAAAGCGCTGCTGCGCGCGTCGGAATCGCTGCTGGCGGACGCCGGCCTGCAAAAACAGGCGCTTCACGCCGTGGGCGTGAGCTGCGGCGGGCCGCTGGATTCCGCCCGGGGCGTGGTGCTCTCGCCGCCGAACCTTCCCGGCTGGGACGCGGTGCCGATCGTCGCGGATCTCGAGGCGTATTTCGGCGTAAGCGCGCACCTGTCCAACGACGCGGACGCCTGCGCCGTGGCGGAATGGAAATTCGGCGCCGGGCAGGGCTGCCGCAACATGGTCTTTCTGACCTTCGGCACCGGCATGGGCGCCGGGCTGATTCTGGACGGGAAGCTCTATACCGGAACCAACAACATGGCGGGGGAGGTCGGGCACATCCGTCTTTCGGAGACCGGCCCCGTGGGCTACGGCAAACACGGGTCCTTTGAGGGCTTCTGCTCCGGCGGCGGGATCGCCGACGCCGCCCGGTATTATCGGGACGACTTTATCGCCGTGCACGGAAAAACGGAGCTGCTGGAACGAAACAGCGCGCCCGACGCCCGAGACCTTGCCGCCGCCGCGGCAAAGGGCGACGCCTTCGGCGTTTATATTTATGAAATCTGCGCGAAGCGGCTCGGGCAGGGCCTGTCGATCCTCATTGACCTGCTCAACCCGGAAAAAATCGTGATCGGCAGCATCTACGCGCGCAACCGCGCCTTCTTTGACGAGAGGATCATGCCCGTGATCGAACGGGAGGCGCTTCCCCTGTCCCGCGCCGTCTGCGAGATCGTCCCCGCCGCGCTGGGGGAGAGCATCGGCGATTACGCCGCCCTCGG
>CACYHJ010000417.1 GCA_902774165.1 Oscillospiraceae bacterium | reverse complement strand
CCCATTCCGATCGAGGAGTTCGTTGTTGCCGAAGAGGACGCCTCCGACGCTGAATAATTACATCTGAACGCAAAAGACAGCAGAACGAGGAACTACGGTTTTTTTGTTCTGCTCTCTTTGCATATATCGAAAAAGGAGAACGGGAAGATGAACGGAAAGAAAATCGTGAAAGCCGGTACCGCAGCGGCGGCGGCTGCCGCCGGCGCGGTTCTGATGAAGAAGAACAATATCTGCATTCCCTGCATGATCAAAAAAGGCGTTTCCGCGATGAAAATCAACGGCGATCACTCCGGTCTGTATGATAACGGTATGGCGCTGACGCCGCCGATGGGCTGGTCCAGCTGGAACCTGTTCCGTCACAACATCAATGAAAAGCTGATTTATGATATCGCAAAAGCGATGAAAGACAGCGGGCTTGCTGACGCGGGTTATACCTACGTCAATCTTGACGACTGCTGGCAGTCTTCGATGCGGGATAAAGACGGAAAGATGGTCGGCGACCTCACCAGGTTCCCCTCCGGCATCAAAGCGCTTGCCGAAAAAGTCAATGCGCTGGGCCTGAAGCTGGGTATTTATTCTTCCAACGGCACCTACACCTGTGAGGATCTTCCCGCTTCTCTCGGCAATGAGGCGTTGGACGCTGACACGTTTGCCGAGTGGGGGATCGAATATCTGAAATATGACTTCTGCCACAACAAAACCATCCCGACGATGGCGCCGGAGATTGACAAGATCTCGATTTCCGTTCCCGGCGACGACGAGGAAACGGTTTATCAAGCGGAAGACGCGCAGCTTTTCGGCACCGCAAAGGTCGGCGTTGATCCGAAGCTGGAATCCGGCAAGTTCGTTACCGGCCTTCACGGCGGCAACGGGAAACTGTATTTCCCGGACGTCGTCGTTCCCGAAGACGGTGAATACACTCTTACGGTCGGCATGCGCAAATCCGGCCCGTATACAAAATATCTTGAGATCAAGATCAACAATGCCGACGTGTATACCAAGCATATTCCCGCCACCAACGGGTTTACCCATGAGGGAAGGCTGCAGTTCAAAGTCAACCTTCTTGCGGGTTCCAACTCCGTCATGCTGTATAACCCTATCGGCTCCCGCTTTGACAGCTCCATCGCACAGTATACCGGAATGGGCAAAGAGCTCAAAAGAGCGACCGCGGAATATGCCGCGAAAACCGGAAAGCCCGAAAAGAAGATGGTATATTCCATCTGCGAGTGGGGCATGAACTTCCCCTATAAATGGGGCGCCTCCGCGGGCAATCTGTGGCGCACGACGCCGGATATCAAGGCGTTCTGGGCGTCGGTCCTCGGGATCTACGAGATCAATATCCGTCTTTGGAAACATGCCGGTCCCGGCGGCTGGAACGATCCGGATATGCTTGAGGTCGGGAACGGCAGCCTCACCTATGATGAGAACGTATCTCATTTCTCCCTGTGGTGCATGATGGCGGCTCCGCTGATGCTGGGTAACGATCTGCGGCAGTTTGTGATCGACGGGAAACCGGATGAAGCGAACAAGTATCTCAAGATCCTTACCAACCGGAAGATGATCGCCATTGATCAGGATCCGCTCGGCAAACAGGGCAAACGCGTTTATACAAACGGTTCTGTCGATATTATCGCAAAGCCTCTGGAGAATCACAGAATCGCCGTATGCGTTTTCAATAAGTCGGGGAATAAGCGCACGGTCAGCGTTCCGCTCTCCAAGCTCGCCGACGACGCGTATCTCAACTTCAACGCCGCCGATTCCTATCAGGTGGAAGACGTCTGGAATGATTCTCGGTTTGAGACCGATGACAGAATCACCGCGGAAGTCGTTTCTCACGGCGTGAAGGTGTATATCGTAGAAACCTGACAAACTACTGCTATGCCTTTTGAATAATGGAAAAAATCTCTTTGATGCGGATCTTGACACTATTCAAAAGGCATTTTTCTGTATTATTATCTCGGAGAGTGAACGAATATGACCAGAAAACCAGGTGTCGGATCCCGGAACGGTACGATTGATTTTCTTCGTTTTTTATGTTGCATCATTATCGTTATCCGACATGCTTCGTGGATTTCATTGATATCCGAAAAGCATCAACTTATATCACGCGGCAGTCTCTGCGTTGAATTTTTCTTTATCGTTTCCGGCTATCTGATGGTATGCTCTGCTTCAAAATTGATAAACTCACCGGTACCGTCCGATAAAATCGGTACTGCGACATACTCTTTTATTTTAAAAAAGATAAAGGCGTTGATGCCGAATCTTGCCGTCGCGTACATTTTAGCCATGATTTTTATCTGCGTTTCCCGAAACGGATTGTCTTTGCGCTTGTCTCTGAGATTTTTTGCGGGTGAGATCTATAAACCGGTTTTGTTTGCAACGGGCGGCTTCGGAAGTATGACCGAAATATGGTATATCTGCTTTATGCTTTTAGTAATGACGATTTTTTTCCCGTTGTTACTTAAGAATTTTGATTTGTTTACCCGCGTTATCTCGCCGGTCGTTGCTGTCGTATTGATCGGCTTTTTGGCAAGATCGCAAAAAACGCTTGTATCTCCGGCTACATATCTGGGCTTTATTTATCGGGGATTGATCCGGGCGCTGGCTGAAATCGCGCTCGGCGCGGCGCTCTATCATTTGATTGAGTATTTCAAACGATTGAATCTTACTTCATTTGCAAGGGTTGCGGTATCAGCCCTTCAGGTTGTATTCTGGGTGGGTTCCATCGGGCTGATGGCGCTGAATGATC
>CACYHJ010000416.1 GCA_902774165.1 Oscillospiraceae bacterium | reverse complement strand
AGTTTCCTCGAGCATGGCGGTGCTCCGGATAAGGCGGTGAGAAGTGCATTTACCGCAGAAATCGATAAACAGATCCGCGCCCGTGATAAGTATAAGGCCAATGAGAGCAAGATCGTTTTTCAGGATATTGCCGACAGCCTGATCCTCGTGACCAGTTCTTTCTCGACACAGACCAGTTACGAGAACCAGACAAAGAAAGCGATCACCAACAAGTTCATTCAGGACGCGATGACCGAGTTCTTCAAGCATCAGCTCGAGGTCTACTTCCTTGAGAACAAGGCGGAAGCGGACAAGATTGCCGATCAGATCCTGATCAACATGCGCTCCCGCGTCAAGAGCGAAAAAATGCGCATCGACACCAAGAAGATTCTGTCCACCGGCAAGGACATGATGAACCGGGTGGAGAAATTCGTCGACTGCCGTTCCAAAGACGTGGACGAGCGCGAGATCTTCATCGTGGAGGGCGACTCGGCGCTGGGCGCGTGCAAGCAGGCGCGGGATTCCTCGTTTCAGGCTGTGATCCCCGTGCGCGGCAAGATCCTCAACTGTCTGAAAAGCGAATACGGCAAGATCTTCAAGAATGAGATCATTACCGACCTGATCAAGGTGCTGGGATGCGGCGTGGAGGTACAGACGAAGCAGAAGGACATGTATTCGTTCTCTCTGGACAATCTGCGCTGGAGCAAGGTGATCATCTGCACCGACGCGGACGTGGACGGCTACCATATCCGGACGTTGATTTTAACGATGATCTACCGGCTGATGCCCACGCTGATCAACGCGGGCAAGGTCTTTATCGCGGAATCACCGCTTTACGAGATCACCTCCGGCGACCAGACCTGGTTCGCATATTCTGAGAGGGAAAAAGCCGACGCGCTCGAGCAGATCGGCGGCGCGAAATATACGATCCAGCGGTCCAAGGGACTGGGCGAAAACGACGCGGACATGATGTGGCTGACCACCATGAACCCGAAGACCCGTCGGCTGATCAAGGTGGAGCCGAACGCGGATCTGGAAGAGACGGCAAAAAAATTTGACCTGTGGCTGGGCGACGACCTGCAGGGCCGCAAGGACTTCATATCACAGAACGGCTACCGGTATCTGGAGCTGGCGGATCTGAGCTGAGGGGAGGCGGCAGCATATGGCAAAAAGAACGACAAAACCGAAAAAGAACGAAAACCAGGGCGACGAGAACCCGAACGCCCACATTCAGGGCGCGGGACTTGTGCAGGAGCAGCCCATCACCGAGACGCTGGAGCTCAACTTCATGCCCTACGCCGTCAGCGTCATCCTTTCCCGTGCGATCCCGGAGATCGACGGCTTCAAGCCCTCCCACAGAAAGCTTTTATACACCATGTACAATATGGGTCTGATCAAGGGCGCGCGGATCAAATCCGCCAATATCGTGGGCCGTACCATGCAGCTCAACCCCCACGGCGACGCCTCCATTTACGACACGATGGTGCGTCTTTCCCGGGGCAACGAGTCGCTGCTGCACCCCTTTGTTGACTCGAAAGGCAACTTCGGCAAGGCGTATTCCCGCAACATGGCATACGCCGCGTCCCGTTACACCGAGGCCAAGCTGGAGCCCATCTGCGCCGAGCTGTTCGGCGATATCGACAAGGACACCGTGGACTTCGTGCCCAACTACGACAATTCCATGCAGGAGCCGACGCTGCTGCCGGTCTCGTTCCCGAACATTCTGTGCAACTGCAATCTCGGCATCGCAGTAGGCATGACCAGCAATATCTGCTCGTTCAACCTGCGGGAGATCTGCGAGGCGACCGAGGCACTGATCAAGGATGAGGGCGCGGATATCTCCACGATCCTCAACGGCCCGGATTTTGTCGGCGGCGGGAAAATCCTCTACGACCACAGGACGTTCAACGAGATCTATGAGAACGGCAGGGGCTCGGTCAAGGTGCGCGCCGTCTATGAGTACGATAAGGCGAACAACTGCATCGACATCAAGCAGATCCCGCCCACCACCACCAGCGAGGCGATCATCGACAAGGTGATCGAACACGTCAAGGCGGGAAAGATCAAGGAGATCACCGATATCCGCGACGAGACGGACAAGACGGGCCTCAAGATCACCATCGACCTCAAGCGCGGCGCCGACGCGGACAAGCTGATGAGCCGGCTGTACCGCATGACGCCCCTGCAGGACAGCTTTTCCTGCAATTTCAACATCCTTGTGGGCGGGACCCTGATGGTGCTGGGCGTGCGGGGCATTCTGATCGAATGGATCGCCTTCCGCATGGAATGCATCACCCGCCGGGTGATCTTCGATCTCAACAAGGCGAAGAACCGGCTGCACCTGCTGGAAGGCCTGTCTCTGATTCTTCTCGACATCGACAAGGCCATCAAGATCGTGCGGGAAACCGAGATCGAGGCGGAGGTGGTGCCGAACCTGATGATCGGCTTCGGCATCGACGAGGTACAGGCGGAATACGTGGCGGAAATCAAGCTGCGGCACCTGAACCGGGAATATATCCTCAAACGTCTGGAGGATATCGACCAGCTCAAGGAAAACATCGCCGATATGGAGGATATCCTGGGCAACAAACGCCGGATCCGCAAGATCATCATCGACGAACTGCGCGCCGTATCGAAAAAATACGGCATTGACCGCAAAAGCGAGATCATTTCGGCATGGGCTTCCCGGCCCCGCAGCGGGCGATGCAGCTCGATGGCCTCGATGATCTGCGCGCCGATGGTCTTGAGCGGGTTCAGGCTGGTCATGGGGTCCTGCAG
>CACYHJ010000415.1 GCA_902774165.1 Oscillospiraceae bacterium | reverse complement strand
GCCCTCGCGGTAGCCGACGAATTCGCCGTTGAGATACACGTCCGCGCAGGACGCCACGCCCAGGAAGGACAGCACGAAATTGCCGCCGGCGTTTTTCACGTCAAATTTTTTGCGGTAAAGGCCGACGGGCATCTCCACGGGGATGTCGGGCTCGAAGGTCTTGAACTCATAGGGGCAGTTGAGATACACAGGAGGCTGATAGCCGGTGCGCTGCCAGGTGGACGGCACGTGGATCTGATCAAAGCGGAGCGCGTCGGTGTCGATCGTCTCTTTCAGCTTCGCGCAGGAGTCATACATGATAAAATCCCACGCGCCGGAAAGATTCTCCACCATAGGGGAGCTGCCGCGCTCGTCGGCGTAAGCGGCCGCGGCCGCCGCGGCGCGGGTCGGGAAGGGGATCGCGTAAGCGCGGGGCGCAAGATCGCCCAGAGCGAACAGGGAAAAGTCTCTGTGATTCTGATGATTCAGCGTGTACTTCATAATTACCTCCGGATGGTCTTTTTTTGTATCATAACACATGATATATTTATTTGCAAGCGAATCTTATATATTGACTTTTTACCGCGCGCGTATTACAATATATTGTATATTGGAGTTTTGTCCGCAATCACGACCTTCAGAAGGGAGATGCCGATATCATGAAACGGATCATCGCCGCCGCGCTGGCGGCCGTCTGCCTCGCCGCGGCGCTGACGGCGTGCAGAAAAGACAACGACGAACCGGGTCTTGAGATGTACGCCACCACCGGGAAAGCGACGCAGGTCTTCACCGATCCTCAGCCGACGGAGGTCACCACGACGCCCGGGCTCCCGCAGCTCACCACCGAGCCGAACGCCCTGAACGTCAACGCCTCGTGGATGGACAATTTCATATTAAGCTACTCTTTCTCCGAAAACGGCGTCTACTCCTTCCTGACGGAGCGGCGCTGCGCGGGCATCTACAGCGTGACGGACACCGCGACGGGGATCTCGACCTATTTTCTCCAGAACGGAAAGAACATCGACCAGTACGTCCTCGACCCCACGACAAAAAAAGGCACCCATTCCGTGGTACAGGACACGCTTCTTGCGAATCTGTCCACCGGCTTCATGAAAATCGCCTACCTCGACCCCTCCTTTACGCTGAACCCCAACGTCAAGGCGCAGGAGGAGGATCAGGTCGCGGGCAGGAAGGCGAAAAAATTCACCCAGTCCTCCTATACCGAGGCGGGGCTGCTGACCGCCTACGCCTTCGTGTGGGTAGACGAGGAATACGGCTTCGCGTCAAAATGCCAGGTCTACAACCTGTCCGGCGCGATCAACACAAGCTGGGAGCTGCAAAGCCTTGAAACGGGAACCATGTCCGCCGAGGCGATCTCCTTCAGTACCGAAGGCTACGAGATCACCGAGACCTGAAAATACAGATAAAAAAGGAGAATTGTTATGTTGGAAACACTCAGAAAAGAAGTATACGAAGCGAACATGATGCTGCCGGAATACGGCCTTGCGCCCTTCACCTGGGGCAACGCCTCCGGCATAGACAGAGAACGCGGGATCGTCGTCATCAAGCCCTCGGGCGTGCCCTACGACAAGCTCTCCCCGGAGAAGATGGTCTGCGTCGACCTGGACGGCAACGTGGTCGACAGCGACCTGAACCCCTCCTCCGACACCGCGACCCACATCGAGCTGTACAAGGCTTTTCCCGAGATCGGCGGCGTGGTGCACACCCACTCAAAGCACGCGGTGGCATTCGCCCAGGCGGGCAGGGACGTCCCCGCCTACGGCACCACCCACGCGGATTTCGCGTACGGCAGCGTGCCCTGCGCCCCGGCGCTCACGGATGATGAGATCAACGGGGAATATGAGAAAAACACCGGCCTTGTGATCGTGCGGCATTTTGAAAAGAAAGGGCTCGATTACAACGCGATCCCCGCGGTGCTGGTGCGCAACCACGGCCCCTTCACCTGGGGGAAGAATCCCGCGAAGGCGGCGGAAAACTCGGCGGTGCTGGAGATCATCTGCGAAATGGCGATCAACACCGAGATCCTCTCCGGCGGCCCCTGCCCGCGGGTGGGCAAGGAGCTTCTGAAGAAGCATTATCTGAGAAAGCACGGCGCGAACGCGTACTACGGACAAAAAGGCTGAAAGTCTTTCTGTCCGTCAAGGAGGAAGTAGGAAGGAGAAAGGAGAAAGTTCGGAACGCCTTCGGCGTTGAATCATAAAAAAGGGGCTGATGAAGATAAAATCGGACAATATGATCGTTGTGAAAAGTGAGGATTTTGCTGTTCGAATCATAAAACTATATCGTCATCTCTGTTCGGAATATAAAGATTATGATGTGTTTCGGCAACTGATGCGAAGCGGCACTTCCATCGGTGCCAATGTGGCGGAATCGGAATGTGCGATTACGCCGAATGATTTTCTTGCAAAACGATATATTGCATTCAAGGAATGTTCGGAAACCCTCTTCTGGTTGCGCGTCTTGAACCGCACCGGATATTTCACCGCGGAAGAATTTAACAGTATCTACGGGGATTGCGAAGAATTGAGAAGAATACTGTCCGCGTCTACAAAAACACTGAAAGACAGAATAGGTCCTTCGCATAAATAAAATTGAGATAATTATAAAACTCGGAAAATGGATAGGAAAGAAGATCGGGATTATCATTATTGCGGATCGAGGCAGAGACGAGAGTACTTGAATGTATCATTCAAGTCGCGAAGCGACTTCCTTACTTCCTCCTTCCTCCTTTCTCCTTTCTCCTTCCTACTTAAAACCC
>CACYHJ010000414.1 GCA_902774165.1 Oscillospiraceae bacterium | reverse complement strand
TTGCCGCGCTGATGGGCGATGTGAACGGCGACGGCAAGGTCACATCCGCCGACGCGAGAGATATCCTTCGCCACGCCGCGAAGGTGGAGATCGTTACCGACGAAACGGTCCTGCCGCTGCTGGACGTGGACGGCAACGGCAAAATCGCGTCCGCGGACGCGCGTCTCGCGCTGCGGATGGCGGGCAGACTCGACCCGACGGCGGAGTATCCGTCGGAGTCGGAAACCATTGATTATCTCGTGCTGGTCAACAAACAGAACAAACTGCCCGATAACTGGGAGAAAATCGTCGATCTGGCGGAGGGAACCAACAGCATCGGCGAAACCTATCTCGTTGAGAGAAAAGCGCTGGAGCAGTTTGAGGCGCTGCGTGCGGACCTTCTGAAGGACGGGATTGATATCGAGCTTGACTCGACTTACCGCTCCGTGAAGCGCCAGCAGGAGATCTGGGACGAGTTTGAGGCGGAAAGGGGCCTGGAATACGCGCAGAAATATGTGGCGGTGCCCGGCTATTCCGAGCACCACACCGGTCTTGCGATCGACGTGATGCTGATCAAGGACGGTAAGGTCATCGCCGACAACGACGAGATGATCGCCGAAAAAGAGATCTTTGCCGAGGTGCACCGACGCCTTGCGGATTTCGGCTTTATCCTCAGATATATGGAGGGCAAGGAGGCTGTCACCGGCTATTCCTATGAGCCCTGGCATTTCAGGTATGTGGGCGTCGACGCCGCGAAGGAGATCACAGAAAAGGGCCTGACGCTGGAGGAATATCTCGGCGCCGTGTCGGACGCGATCAGTCAGCCCCTGCTGCCCAAAACCGTTACCGTTTATCTCCGCGACTATGAAACCGGAGACTGGTATAAAAAAGAAACACGGGATTATACCTATGAAAACGGCTATCCCGTCAGCATTGAGACGTATGATTTCGATGCTGAAAGCGGCACGAAGGAAACCTTTGAATATACTTTTGATAACGGCGTGCCCGCGACGAGAAAAGATTTTAAGGACGGCGCTGCGGTCGGTGAAGTCGAATACAACGAAGGCAGAATATATCTTTACAAAACAACGTCCCCGGACAGTATTATGACCGGCTTCCAGTATTATCAGTACGGCAACCGGGACGATTACTTTACCTTCGTTCTGCATGAAAACCATTATGCCGCGGACGGGGAAAATCCGGGCTATACAATGGAAGAGACCGATTCCATCTCTGTCGTCACCGAAAACGGCCTGCTGCGCAGCACGTCGAATACCGGAATGTATGCCAACTGGGACAACGGAGCTGTCAAGGAATGGCAGCGGTTCAGCGGCAACTATGTCGCCTCATATGACGCGGACGGCATCCTGACGCAGACCGACGCGTATCACAGGGTCGGCCCCTCCGGCACCGAAAACAAATTCTCGCTGACCAAAGAAAACGGCAGCGTGACAGAGGCGGTCAAGCAGAGTTTTGACTATGAAACGCAGTCCTGGATCGGTGTGGAAAAATACGTTTTCGAGTATACCGATATCGGGGTGACACCTGCCAGGTACGCCGCCATGATCAACCGGACGATCCTCGGCGCGACCAATAACTATTATTTCCATTTCTGGTATTGACGGATTTTTTCCGGCTCCGGCGGATGAAACCTGAGTAACGCAGAATAAGAAGATCATAAAACGCAAGGCGTCCCGCAGAGCATTCTGCGGGACGCCTTACATTTTTATGAACAGCCTTCCGAAAACCGTTTTTATGATATCAGACAACCTGAACCTTGAGCATATTCGTTGTGCCGGAGATGCCCAGCGGGATCCCCGCGGTGATAACGGCGATGTCGCCGCTTTGCAGAATGCCTGCCCGTTTCGCGACCTCCACCGCGTGCTCAAACAGCTCGTCGGAGTTCTGTTTTTCATCGCACATCAGCGGGATCACGCCCCAGGAGAGCACCAGCTGGCGGTAAACCTTTTCGCTTGTGGTGGCGCCGATGATCGGCGTGTGGGGACGGAATTTGGAGATCATGCGGGCGGTGGTGCCGCTTTTTGTGACGGTCACGATGGCGGCGGCGTTCAGGTCCAGCGCGGTGGTGACCGTCGCGTCCGAAATCGCCTCGGTGATGCTGCGGTTGAGCGCGTCGCCGTCCATTTTTTTGTAGCGGGTGCTGTAATCAATGTCCGACTCGGTGGTCTCGGCGATGCGGGCCATGGTCTTGACCGCCTCCACCGGGTATTTGCCCACCGCAGATTCGCCGGAGAGCATAATTGCGGAGGTGCCGTCGTAGATGGCGTTTGCGACGTCGGTGATTTCCGCCCTGGTGGGGCGCGGATTCGAGATCATGGATTCCAGCATCTGCGTGGCGGTGACGACGATTTTGCCGGCGCGGTAGACTTTCTCGATGATCATTTTCTGGATCGCCGGGATCTTTTCAAAGGGGACCTCCACGCCCATATCGCCGCGGGCGACCATGATGCCGTCGGCGACGCGGATGATCTCGTCAATGTTCGAGACGCCCTGCGCGTTCTCGATCTTCGCGATGATCTTGACCTTTTTCCAGCCGATCGCGTCAAGATAGTTGCGCATGATCGTCACATCGGTGGCGCTGCGGCAGAAGGATGCGGCGATGAAATCGAAATCCATTTTCGCGCCGAAGGAGAGGTCGTTCATATCCTTCTGCGACATATAGGGCATGTTCAGCTCCACGCCGGGCACGTTCACGCCTTTTTTATTTGTCAGCCTGCCGCCGTCGACCACCGTGCAGATGATCTCCGTCCCGACGACG
>CACYHJ010000413.1 GCA_902774165.1 Oscillospiraceae bacterium | reverse complement strand
CCGGTGCCGCCGACGGGAACCTCCACATTCAGAGGCGTGTAAAATCCCTCGGCACTTGCTGTGCCCACAGTCCCGCTCACCAGGAGCAGACACAGCAGCATCATACAGATTCGCTTCATCCTATTGCCCTCCTTTGTATGTCATCGACAGTAACACGACGGTGCGTGTCGTACTTCCCGGATCCTTGCAGGTGCTGAGCGCCAGCACATGCTCGCTTGCTGGTTCTCTATAATACATCGATGCTTCCTCTGCTACTTTGAAGACCTTATCGCTCCCTTGCGGATTGAACAGCTTGTCCTCATTCGCATCCGTCAGAAGCATCGCAAAGACTTCCAATTCATATACGGCTTCGCCCACGATGAGCTCGCCTTTTCGATGGGCATCAAAAAATGCCTCGTCATAATACTTATCCAAAGCGCCGAACATATAGCCGCCGGTCATGTGATGACCGTACACCAGCGAGTAGCTGTCGCTGAAATCCGACGCGTTCCGGCTGTCCAGAAAAATGGAGCCGGCAAGTGAATAATCCCCGTAGGGATCCATGTTGAGATACTTGCTGTTGTTGTCGGCCTGCATAATGGGATAGTCGATGCTCGTATCATCCAGCGTCAGCCAGGCCACATAGTCCTCGGTCAGAGGTTTTGTCTCCGCGACCGCCTCTGCCTCCTCGCTGCCGGGTCGGTAATAGGCGACCCGCGCAGCGGAGGCGTTGTAATAAACAAATGCCGTGTCATAGATAAAGTAGACGCCGACGAGAAGCAAGAGAATCAAGATGAGCGCCAGCGCCCGATCCACCAGATCGTCAAAGAACCGTATGACCTTGTTCACCGGCGCTCACCTCCCGTCAAGAGATTCTCCATACATCATCTTTCTCTCCGCACGTCCGAGGAAGGGCATAGCCCTTCCCCTTGTGCTTTGCGTCTGCAGCTCAGGCTTTGTTCTTTTTGCGCTTGAGCACGATCAGCCCGAACAGCGCGATCCCGACGATCACAACGCCCGGAACCACGGTCAGCATCACGCCGGTGGGCACCACGCCGCCGCGGGTGTTGGTGAAGGTGAGGGATACCGCCGCGTCAGCAACCGTGCCGCGTTGGGTGGCATTTTCGTTGGTGTAGTCCTCATTCACTTCCGCTACCTTATAAGTGCAGCCCTTCGGAAGGCCCTTGATCACGACAGAATCGCCGTGTGCAAGATAGAAGTCATGCTCGATCTTACCGTCTGCATCGGCTGTGAGCGTGTTGCCCGTAATGGTGTTCGCAGCGGCCATGACGCCTGCCGTATAGGTCGTAGCGTCGCTCTTCGCCGGCGTCGTCTTTGCGCCGCTCATATCCACACTGACGACAGTGCCGGCTCCGGCTCCTTCGATCGTGACCGTGAACTTGAAGTACTTATCCTTGGACGCCTGGTTGCCGGAAACCGTCTTCGAGAATGTGAGGTTCTGGCTCGCCGCCTCGTTCACAAACTGATTGGACTTGGTAGGGTCCGGGTTCTCGGGCGTATCCTCTGCCGGAGCATTCGTCTGTGTTCCGCTGTACATCACATAGGGACCGACCGAAAGGCCTGAAACGGTATTCTGGACATAAACGTCGATCGTACGCGTGGCGACAGAATCATTCGTGATGTTTGTCGCCGTGCTCGCTTCCTCGGTCAGGATATAGCGATAAATGCCCGGCTCCGTGAAGCTGACGGCGCTGAAATCAACCGTCACGCTCTGGGTGGCGTACTTCTTGTCCGTGCTGTTCACAATACCGTCCGTCGCCGCGCCTGCCGTCGTAGCCTGGTTGGCGGTAAAGGTCGCCGTCCCGACAGTGACAGCGGTCGGGCTCAGACCGGCAACCACCGTCGTGCCGCTGACCGCATCGCCGGCCCCGATCGTAAAGCTGAAGCTCGCGGCGGGGATCGTCGCGTCGTTTGCCACGGCAAGATACTTGTTGAAGGTCATGGTCCCACCCTTAACTGCGATGTAGGCGTTATCCGCGAACGCCGTTGCAGGGGCGAGGATCATCGCGCAGATCAGGATTGCGACCAGAACCGCGCTCAGTTTTTTAATCATTTTCACTCTTCTTCACCTTTCTGTTAAAGATTCGTGGGATTCGCAAAAGCAGTTTATATGTACCGCCGGCCGGGCCTTCCGCTCCTTGGCGGACCGGGCGGAGCCGCCCCGCCGTCAGAAATATACAGGTTTTGTTGCTTTACCAGCCTCGCCGCCGCAGCTGCAGGGCAAGGCTTCCCTCGGCGTCCTCCTCACGGATCGCGCCGAATTCGCGGGAGTCCTTCATACTCTCCCGCATATCGTTGAGCACGAACAGCTCCCCCTCCTTTACGGTATAGGGGTAGTCCACCGGGGAGTCCTCCGGGCTCTTTGTCTCGTAATACACAGTCTCGTAGGGCACGTTGCCGTTGATCGTGTAATGTCCTTCCTCGTCCATGTCGATCACATCGCCGGTTTGGGCAACGATGCGCCCAAGCAGGATCTTGCCGCCATGGCGGTAGACGATCACGTCGCCGTACAGCATGTCCTGCAGCTTGTAGGTGATCACCAGATCGCCGTCCCGCACGGTGGGGAACATGTCGTTCGAGTGGACCACATACGCGCCGAGAACATAGGTCAGGAGGGCATAGCAAGCCGCAGCAAGAAACAGCAGCTTTAAAACGAATTTCAATAGGCTTTTCCAGACGCTTCCTGTTTTCGTTTCGTTTGAGCTCTCCGGTATCTGTTCCGGCCTCTGTTCCGGTATCTGTGTCTTACCGGTTTCTTTCAGATGCT